>JAEWIK010000198.1 GCA_023387135.1 Actinomycetes bacterium
GTCGAAGACCGCGCCCGCGAGCGCTTCTCGAATCCGGCTCGCGGAGAGGTGGTGCTTGCGTGCCGGCCGGGTGATCCGGACTTCGCCGTCCATCGTGCCCTCAGAGAGTTAGTTTCGCAAGACAGAACCGCCAGTCGTCGGGCTTAAGTTCTGTCTCGGACTGCTGTGTCCGTCGTCACAGTGCCCGGAGTGCGGGAGTCGGCGCCAGGGGCTGTGGACAGGGAGGTGGCGTGGGACCGGCGGTTGCAATCGGGCTTGGCGGCGGATATCGTCGTGCTCGCCCCTGTATGACAACGTTGACATCGATGTTCGGGGGTTTCCTCGCACGCCAGATGAAACGGCCACGTCGCCGACGACAACGTTGACAGGCGGGGGACCCGGGCGAGTCGCCCGACTAGATGCAAGGAGATGCTCGCAATGAAGCTTCGCTCTGGCCGCGCGTTACGAAACGCGGCACGCGCCCTCCTGGGCTGCACCGTCTCGCTGGCTGTCGCCCTGGGTGGACTGGTCGCGACGGCCGCCCCCGCGCAGGCGGCACCCGCTGTCGACTCCGTCGCGCAGACCTACTACGAGGTGCTGCTGCGGCACACGGCGTTCGCCGAGAGCCAGTGGGACGCCGTCAACCAGCGCTACACGACCAACAACTACATGGGTGAGTCGCTCATCCTCGGCAACGCCGTGCTGCTGACCCGCGGCGACTACGACGAGGCGCTCGCGGGCATCAGCAAGGCCGACCTGCTCGACCACACCCTGAAGTCGATCAGCTACTTCGCCGCGACCAACAGGTTCAACGGCGGCACGCTGTGGGGCAAGAACCTGTTCTGGGAGGCGACCTACGAGTCGTACTTCCTCGCCGCCGCCCACCTGCTGTGGGACCAGCTCGACCCGACCACCCAGGCCAACGTCCTCAACATCTCCAAGGGCCAGGCCGACTACACGGTGTCTCTCGGCACCGCCGACGACCCGGGCTCGGGCGCGTGGACGCCCAACGGCCTCGACGGCGGCTTCAAGGGCGACTCGAAGATCGAGGAGATGGGCGTCTACGCCCTCGGCATCGCGCCAGCGCTCGCCTACAACGCCGACGACTCGAACGCCTCCGGCTGGTCTGACTGGATGGGCAAGTGGGTCCGCAACATGACCAGCCTCCCGGTCGCCGACAAGAACAACCCCGCGCTGCTCGGCGGCGTCCCGGTGTCTGACAACACCGCCCACAACGTCTACTCGGGCTACCTCGTCGAGAACCACGACGCCTTCGCGCCCCACTACCAGCAGGAACTCTGGCGAACGATGGCGCGCAGTTCAGTGCACTTCCTGCTGAGCGGCAAGCAGGTGCCCGAGGTGCTGCGCCAGCAGGTGAGCGGCGACGAGATCCTCTCCACCGTGCTGAAGGACACCTCCGATTCCGGCGAGCCCTTCATGGTGATGAACCAGGACCGGGAGTTCCTCTACGGGCGTGACGTGATCCCGCTGGCCTACCTCGCGCAGGTCCAGGGCAACGAGTACGTGGCACGCGCCGAGGCCGACCTGGCCGCCAAGCTGCTCGACTTCCAGCAGTACGGCGTCGCACCGCGCATCGCCTACAAGACGATCGGCGCCCAGACCGCCGGCGAGATCAAGTACGAGGGCGAGGCCCGCGCCGAGGTGGCGATCGCCTACCTGCTGCACGAGTTCCGCGCCGCGAGCCCCGCCGGGCCCGTCCGGGTCGCCTCGCAGGCGGAGCTGTTCTCGTACGCCTCGGGCGCCGTCGACTACGGAGCGTCGCGTCCGGGCCTGCTGATGCACCAGTCACAGAACGCGTGGGCCGCCACCGTCGATCGTGCGGGCTACGTGAAGTTCGCCTGGCAGCCGGAGCACGACGACTGGCTCTTCGATGTCGGCGGCGTCACCCCGTTCTTCCTGCCGAGCAACAACCCGTCGATCACGTCGCGGTACGGCAAGGCCTACGACACGTCGGCGAACGGCTTCGACGGCAGCGCGAGCTTGCTCGACATGGCGTCTGGCAGGGCAGGCATGACCACCCTCCCGACAGGCACAGTCGTCTACTCCACCTCGGGCACCGCCTACGGCGAAGGGGCCGTCAACGTCAGGAACCTCGACATGGGAGACGTGCGCGGCCTCGACGGCGATCGCACCTACTCGACCGCCGAGGGCGACACTGTCTTCACCAACCAGGCCGCGCCGACAGACCCCACCTGCACGAAGCCCACCGCGGCGTCGCGGCGCGACTGCCTCACCTTTGAGCCGGTCACCGCGCGCTACCTGCGCATGCAGGGCATCAACCGCACGAACTCGAAGAACTACTCGCTGCGCGAGATCGAGGCCAGGAACGGTGCCTCGGGGAGCAACCTCATCACGCCCACGATGGACACCACCGAGCGCATCCCTGGCGCCCTCGTCAACGTGCCGAAGAACGCCATCGACGGCAACATCAGCACCTACTGGACCGCTGCCAGCACCGGCGGCGGTGCAGTCTCCGACACCGACTGGTGGCAGGTGGACCTCGGCACCGGCACGACGCTCGACAGGGTCGTGCTCGACTGGGGCACCGAGCCCGCCGCGGCCTACGCCGTGCAGGTCTCGAACGACGGCACGACCTGGCAGCCGGTGACCTACTACGGCATCCCGTCGTCGGTGTCGGTGTTCCCGACGTCGGACGTCCGCTACGTCCGCTACCAGGGCGTCGCTCCGAGCACGTACGGCTACTCGATCCGCGAGATCCAGGTCAAGGACGGGGAGGACGGGGCCGACCTCGCCCAGCAGCCCGGCGTCGTGGCGACCGCCTCGTCGTGGGGCTCGACGCTGAGCCCGCAGCGTCCCGTGGCCGCCGCCCTCGACGGCAACTTCGGCACCTGGTGGTCGGTCGAGAAGGACAAGCGGACGCAGGCCGACAGCTGGTACCAGCTTGATCTCGGGTCGCTCCAGCCCGCCGACAGGGTCGTGGTTTACCAGGAGACCAAGCCGGTCGCGTACGAGATCCAGGTCTCGGCCGACGGCCAGGCCTGGCGGACTGTCGACTTCCAGGTCCCCGGCGCGACGAGGCTCGACGATGCGGTGTTCGACGCCCCCGTCGAGGCGCGCTACGTCAGGATGCAGGGCGAGGTCGGCAACCCGCAGTACGGCTACTCGCTGTACGAGCTGCAGGCCCGCAACGGGTCCAGCGGCTCGAACCTCGCCGCCGGCAAGACCGTCACGGCGTCGTCCGCGGACACCTCGAAGACCGCCGCGCTGGCGGCCGACGGGAAGTTCGACACCCGCTGGGCTGTCGCCAGCGGCGACCGCGGGATCGGCGACACCTGGCTTCAGGTCGATCTCGGCTCCGCCCAGACCATCGACAGGGCCAAGCTGGTCTGGGAGACCCCCGGGCTCAGCTACTACGTGCAGACGTCCCTCGACGGCGAGCACTGGACCAACCAGTTCGAGTACAACGCCGGCTCCGCTGTTGCCACGCGTGGTGGCTGGCTGACTGTCGACGACCGCGCCTCCTTCGTCGTCACGGGGTCGGAGAACCCGATCCAGGTGGTGTCGGGCGGCGCCGTCAGCGTCGACAGGATCACACTGTCGTCGGGCAGCGCGGCGGGCGCCGCGGGCATGGTCGTCGAGGGTTACGCGAAGACCGACGCCGCGAAGGCGGCGCAGCTGGCGGGCCGCAAGCGGGCGACGTCCGCCTCGGCGAACGTGACGGTGTCGGACGCCGACGGGTACGTGTCCCTGTTCAACCTGGGGACGTCGGACGCCGACACGACTGTGTCGCTCCCGAAGTCGGGCGACCTGAGGCTCTACCAGGGCTCCCAGACCCTCGCCGCCGGTTCGTCGACCCTGACGGTGTCGGTGCCGGGCGCCACGTCGGCGGTCCTGCCGCCACTGTTCACCGTCACCGGTGACCCCGACGGGCTGTCGGCCACTGTCGTGAACGGTCGCCGGGTGGTGCTCACCGCGGCGTCCGCCGGGACGGTCACGCTGGTGCCTCGCACGGGAGATCCCGTCGACGTCCAGCTCAAGGAGGGCGAGCAGACCGTCGTGCTGCCGGAGACCACCCGCCCCTACCCGCTCGCGGACCTCGCGGCGGGCAAGCTCTCCTACCCGTCCAGCCCGCTGCCCCAGGGCATGTCCGACCCTGACCTCGCGCTCGACGACGACGTCTCCACCGTCTGGACCCCCGGTTCGGCGGACGGGCGGATGGTCGTCGACCTGGGCGCCGCCACCGACCTCGCTCAGGCGAGGATCGTGTGGGACGGCAGGGCGGCCGCCGACGCGGTGCTGTCGACCTCGGACGACGGCCTCACCTTCACCGAGGTGGGCCCGGTGACGGCCGGCACCGTCAGCGAGACAGCCCTCACGGGGGTGTCGGCTCGCTACGTCGCGCTGCAGGTCAAGGACTGGACGCCGTCGAAGGCCTCGATCGCCACCTTCGCCGTCTACGGCGCCGGGGCGTCCAGCGTGCAGGTCGCCGACGAGCTCCGGGTCCCGGACGCCGCTGTCGACAAGACGGCGCTGCAGGAGGCCGAACAGGCTGCCTCGTTGCTGGACGAGCAGGCCTACACCACGAGTTCGTGGGCGGCGGCCGGCTTCGACGCGGCCATTGCCGAGGCACAGGCGCTGCTGGCCAGCGGTTCGGCGACCCAGGCGGTCGTCGACCAGGCGACCACCACGTTGAACGCCGCCATCGCCCAGCTCGCCAAGCGGGGTGATCCGCTGGTCCTGTCGATCCTCATCAAGGCTGCCGACGGGCTCTCGGCCAGGCTGGACGGCTTCACCGACGCCAGCGCCGACGCGCTGCGGGAGGCGCTCGTCTCGGCGAAGGACGCCTACGACGACCGGACCGACAAGACCCAGGCGCAGCTCGACGCGGAGGCGGCCGCCCTGCAGTCGGCCCTCGAAGGGCTGGAGCCCAAGCCGGCGTCCGAGAACCCGCCGACCGTGGACAAGTCGGTGCTGAAGCAGGTGCAGGAGAGCGCTTCGAAGCTCACCAACGCCGGCGGCAGGTACACCGGCACGTCGTGGGCACGCCTGCAGACGCAGATCGCGAACGCGAAGAAGGTGCTGGCGGACGCCTCGGCCACGCAGGCCCAGGTGAACGCGGCGGTGGAGAGCCTGACGTCCGCCATCGCGGGCCTGGTGCCGGTGCAGAAGTCGACGGTCCCCGTCGTGGGGAAGGTCAAGCTCAACCAGACCCGCCTGCGCATGGTGAAGTGGACGACGCTCAAGCTGGAGGAGGGCGTCTACTACGCGGGCGGCCTGCACTCCGCCTACTCCGGCAGGGTGACCTGGAGGTCGTCGAACCCGAAGATCGCCACGGTGTCGAGTACCGGCACGGTGAAGGCGAAGAAGGCGGGCACCGTGACCATCACGGCGACCTCGACGCAGCTCAACGCGGCAGGCAAGAAGGTGTCGGCGTCGTTGAAGCTGACGGTGGTGACCAAGCCCGCGAAGGCGAAGGTCACCAGGGTGACAGCGTCGGTGCCGCGCTCGCTGAAGCGGGGCCAGTCGGTCTACATCACCGGCTCGTACTCGCCGTCCAAGGCCACCGGCGTGAAGGTGACCTACGTCACCTCGAACCGCGCCGTCGCGGACGTCGACCCCGTGGGCAGGATCATCGCCAAGGCCAAGGGGACCGTCACGATCACCGTCAAGGCGGGGGCGAAGTCGACGACCTACAAGGTCACCGTCAGCTAGGAGGCACCGCAGGGGTCCGGGACCGAGGCCGAGGTTCCGGACCCCTGCGGCGTGCCCGTCGTCGTCCAGAATTCAGGAAGTCTTGCAGGGATGTCGCGGCACGGTCACAATGCGGCCATGGAGCCCTCGTGAGTGAACCGGCAGACCAACTGGGTGTTGAGACGACTGACCGCAAGCTCAGCAGAGTGACCCTGGTCGAGGTCGCGCAGCGGGCCGGAGTGAGCCTGAAGACAGCCTCGCGGGTGTTCAACGACGAGCCCTACGTCGCGGCGGCCACGCGGGCCCGTGTCGAGGCGGCGGCGGCGCATCTCGGCTTCCGGCTGAACCAGCAGGCGAGCATGCTGCGCAAGGGCATCGTCTCGTCCGAACTCGCGCTGATCGTGGGCGATCTGACCAACCCGTTCTACTCGGCGCTCGCGAAGGGGATGGAGAGTTCCCTGCGTGGCCGTGGGCTGTACCTCACCCTCGCCAGCTCGGACGAGAGCGTGGAGGAGGAGAGTCGCCTGCTCGCCGAACTCTCGCGTCGCAACGTCAGGGGCATCGCCCTGGTCTCGACGCTCGCCGAACACCGCAGGCTGAGCGAGCTCGCCCGCCGCGGCGTGGGTCTCGTCCTGGTCGACAGGCCGCCGGTCGGGCTGGACGCCGACACGGTCCTGCTCGACAACTACGAGGGCGGCAGGCTGGCGACCCGGCACCTGCTGGACCACGGGCACCGCAGGATCGACTTCATCGGCGACTACAGCAGGCTGCCCACTCACCTCGATCGTGCGCGTGGTTTCGCGACCGCCATGACCGAGGCCGGGCTGCCCGACCCCGGGGCGCGGATCCACGGCGGCGCCCACGGTGCCGCCGACGCCAACGCCCTCGCAGCGGCGCTGTTGACGCGGCCCGACGCCCCGACGGCGATCGTGGCGGGCAACAACAGGGCTTGTCTGGGCGTGATCGAGGCGGTCGCCGAGCTCGCCCCGCAGACGGCAGTCGTGGGCATCGACAGGCCCGAGTTCGCCCCGCTGATGAAGGTCTCCACGGTGTGGCACGACCCCGTCCACATGGGGCAGGTGGCCGCCGAGTTGCTGCTCGAGCCGAGGCCCGCAGGCGAGCCCGCGCGGCGGGTCGTGCTTCCGATGGCGCTGGCCATGGAGGGCTCGGGAGAGCGTTCCCCGTTGTCATAGAACCGTTGACAGCGTTGTCATCGGGCCCTACGCTGAGCGCGACTGACAACCTTGTCAGATGGTCAGCCAAGGGGCGTCGCCCCGAACAACGGTGTTCTACAGCTTGGAGTCAACGTGGCCATTGTGCGTGCAGCGCGCAGCCAGACCCGCAAGCCACTCATTGTGGCGGTGGTCTCCTCATTGATACTCAGTCCCCTTGCCGGGACAGTGTTCGCCCCTCGGGCGCAGGCCGCCGAACCCGGCGGCACGTTCAGTTCGTCCTTCGAATCAGGCGACCCGCAGCCGCTCGACTCGCGGGCGTACCAGCCGTCGGTGAACGTCGCGGGCAAGAAGTTCGCGCCGGGCAGCCTGCTGCCGTACGTCGACGTCGTGACCGCCTCGGCCGAGAACGCGCCCAACGAACTGGCGACCGCCGCCGCTGACGGGTCGAGCTCGACGAAGTGGCTGGCCCGCGCCACCACCGCCTGGTTGCGCTACCACCTGACGACCCCGGCCGTCGTCAAGGGCTACAGGATGACGTCGGCCAACGACTCGTCGACCCGCGACCCGAAGAACTGGACCATCGACGGCTCCAACGACGGCAACCAGTGGACGACCATCGACACCCAGACCAACCAGGGGTTCCCCGCCCGCCAGACGACCTACACCTACACCGCCGCCAACACCACCGCCTACAGCTACTACCGGCTCAACATCACCGCCAACAGCGGCGACAGCCTGACGCAGCTCGGCGACTGGGAGATCACCGACGGCACCGACAACCCGTCCGGCCCCAGCCCCATGATCGTCAGCGTCGGCACCGGACCCGTCTCGGCGCCCACGGCGAAGTCCACCGTGGGCTTCACGGGCACCAAGTCGCTGAAGTACATCGGCTCGCACCTCGCTGCGGGCGATGCCACAGCCGTGGGCACCATCTACGAAGGCCTGAACATCGTCGTCGGTGAGAAGACGCGCCTCTCCTACCAGATCATGCCGATCCTGGAGGCCGCCGACCTCACCTACCCCGCCACCTACACCGCGGTCGACCTCGAACTCAGCGACGGCACCACCACCTCGCTGATGTCCGACGTCGCAGGCCTCGTCGACCAGAACGGGTTCGGCGTCACGGCTCGCGACCACGGCCGTGAGAAGGCCTTCTACGGCAGCCAGTGGAACAAGGTGTCGATCGACCTGGGCAGCCTCGCGGGCAAGACGATCACGAAGGTGCTGTTGAGCTACAACAACCCCGACGGAAGCGCCACGACAGCGTTCTCCGGCTGGGTCGACGACATCACCGTCGCCGACGGCACGACCATCGACGCCAGCAGCCTGACCAACTACGTCGACACCCGTCGCGGCACGAACGCCAACTCGTCGTTCTCCCGCGGCAACAACATCCCTGCCACCGCGGTCCCGAACGGGTTCAACTTCTTCACCCCGATGACCAACGCGACGTCCGATTCCTGGCTGTACGCCTACCAGCAGTCGAACAACAGCGACAACAAGCCGACGCTGCAGGCGATCGGCATCTCCCACGAGCCGAGCCCGTGGATGGGCGACCGCGAGCAGCTCGCCGTCATGCCGACCCTCGATGCTGCCCAGCCGAACGGCTCGCCCTCCAACCGGGCACTGGCGTTCACCCACAACCACGAGATAGCACAGCCCGACCTGTACTCGGTCACCTTCGACAACGGCCTCAAGGCAGAGGTCACGCCCACCGATCACGCGGGCGTGTACCGCTTCACGTTCCCGTCGGCCTCCGGCGGCACAGTCATGGTCGACAAGACCACCGGCGGCCAGACCTCGAGCCTCAGCGTTAACGGCGCCGGCGAACTGAAGGGCTGGACCGACGGCGGCAGCGGCCTGTCGGCGGGCAACAGCAGGATGTTCGTCTATGGCGTGTTCAGCCAGACCCCGACGGCCGTCGGCATGGCTTCCGCACGCACCAGCGCCGCGTTCGCGAGGTTCGCCGCCCAGACCGTCGAGCTGCGCATCGCCACGTCGTTCATCTCGCTCGACCAGGCCAAGCACAACCTCGACCTCGAGGTGGCCAGCAGGTCGTTCGACGACGTCCGCACCGCCGCCCGCGAGGCGTGGAACTCCCGCCTCGGCGCCATCGAGGTGCCCAACGCCACCGACACGCAGAAGGTGACGCTGTACTCCAACCTCTACCGGCTCAACCTCTACCCGAACTCCCAGTCGGAGAACACCGGCAGCGCCGACGCCGTGGCCTGGAAGTACGCCAGCCCGGTGAACGCCAAGACCGGCACCGCCACCGACACCGCGACGAACGCGCAGGTCCGCGACGGCAGGATCTACGTCAACAACGGCTTCTGGGACACGTACCGGACGGTTTGGCCCCTGTACTCGTTCCTCTACCCGGAGTTCGCCAAGGAGCTCGTCAACGGCTTCGTCGAGCAGTACCGCGCCGGCGGCTGGATCGCGCGCTGGTCGTCCCCGGGCTACGCCAACCTGATGACCGGCACGAGCTCGGACGCCTCCTTCGCCGAGGCCTACGTCGCAGGCGCCCTGCCGACCGATCTCGCGCTCGAGGCCTACGACGCCGCCCTGCGCAACGCCACGGTGCTGCCCGGTAACGACTCGGTCGGCCGCAAGGGCATCGACACCTCGCAGTTCCTCGGCTACACCAGCACCGCGACGGGCGAGAGCGTGTCGTGGGGCCTGGAGGGCTACATCAACGACTACGCCATCGGCAAGATGGCCGAGAAGCTCGCTGCCGACAGCAACACGCCGGCCGCCCGAGTGAAGCAACTGAAGGACGAGGCGGCGTACTTCCTCAAGCGCGCCGACACGCCGTCAACAGCTTCGACGCCTCCATCGGGTTCTTCCAGGGACGCAACAGCAGCGGCGCCTTCTCCAAGTCGCCGTCCAGCTACGACCCCACCAGCTGGGGTGGCGACTACACCGAGACGAACGGCTGGAACTTCGCGTTCCACATGCCCTACGACGTGGAGGGGCTGGCGGCGCTGTACGGCGGCCAGAAGGGGCTCGTCGACAAGCTCGAGGAGTTCTTCAGCACCCCCGAGACCGGCAGCTACGGCATCCACGAGGCCAAGGAGGCCCGCGATGTCAGGATCGGCCAGTTCGGCATGAGCAACCAGGTGTCCCACCACATCGCGTACATCGCTGCCGCGGCGGGGGACCCCTCCCTCACCCAGAAGGTGGTGCGCGAGGTGCTGCAGCGGTTGTTCGTCGGCAGTGAGAACGGCCAGGGCTACCCCGGTGACGAGGACAACGGCGAGATGTCCAGCTGGTACGTCTTCTCGGCGCTGGGCTTCTACCCGCTGGCCCTCGCGTCCGGCAACTACGTCATCGGCTCGCCGCTGTACGACAAGGCGATCGTCCACCACGGCGACTCGACGCTCACCATCAATGCCGACGGCAACACGAAGAAGACGCGCTACGTCTCCGACGTGAAGCTCGACGGCGGCGAGCAGAAGTCGGTCTTCCTGTCCCAGAAGGACCTGAAGGGCGACCACACCCTGAGCTTCGGCATGAGCCAGGACAAGAGCGACTGGGGCTCGACGTCCGACACCTCCTCCACGAGGACGCCGCTGGTCGACGCCACCTCGGAGAGCGGTTCGGGCCTGGTCGTGGGCGGCAGTGCCCCGGTGACCCTCGCGGCCACCGAGACCAGGGACGTCTCGGCCCTCGCCGACGACAACTCGCGCACCTCGGTCACGCTGGGGGACACCCAGGCCGACCTGGTGTGGAGCAGCGTGACGGGGCCCGCCCAGGTGGCGAGCTACACGCTGACCAACGGCCCGTCCGGCAGCTCGCCGGCGAGCTGGGCGCTGCAGGGCTCGAACGACGGAACCACCTGGAAGACGCTCGACGAGCGGGCCGACCAGCAGTTCGCGTGGGCGACCCAGACCCGTCCGTTCAGCGTCGCCGAGCCGGGGCTGTTCCAGCAGTACAGGTTGCAGATCACCGCGACCTCCGACGGAACTCCGGCCACGCTCGCGGAGATCGAACTGCTCGCCGACCCGACGAGCCAGGGCGAACTCGCTATCCATGCGCAGAGCGGTTCGGTGCGCTCCGGCGTCTCCTACACCGGGGCGTACGCGCTGGTGCGGGGCGGCAGCACCGACCTCGCCGACTACACCGCGACTGTCGACTTCCTCGACGGCAACGGTCCGCAGGCGGCGACGGTCTCGAAGGCGCGGCTGGGTGGCGTGCAGGTTCACCTGCCGCACACCTGGAGCGTCGCCGGCACCTATGCGGTGGTCGTCGCGGTCTCGGTGGGAACGGGTGAGGACGCCGTCAGCCTGGCGGTGAACAGCTCGGTCGCAGTGAAGACCTCGCGGGTGTTCGCCGAGTCGTTCGACCAGGCCTGCCTGACGAGCCCCGGCACCGCCGCCGACTGTGACGGCAACGGCTACAGCCTCTCCAAGTCGGCACTCGCCGCCCAGGGCTTCGTCCAGGGCACGCGGGTGACGGTTCCCGGAACGAGCCTGAGCTTCTACCTGCCGCAGACCGCCGACGGCAAGCCCGACAACGCAGGCGCCAACGGCCAGGTGCTGCCGGTCGACACCGGCGACGGTGCTCACAAGATCTCGTTCATCGGTTTCGCGAACGAGGGCGCGCAGAGTGGGACGGCTGTCATCACCTACGCCGACGGCAGCACGCAGGAGGTCCAGGTGGCCTTCGGTGACTGGGTCGGTGCGGCTGGCACGCCGATCTCCGGCAACACTGTCGTGGCCAAGGTCTCGGGCCGGCTCGCCGGCACGAGCGGTTCCGACACCAAGCCGACGGCGATCTTCGCCACGACTCCCGTGGACCTCTCGGGGGCCAAGCCGGTGAGCATCACGCTGCCGAACCTCAACCGCAGCGTGAAGCAGGGCCAGCTGCACATCTTCGCCATCGCCGATGACGGGGATCACAGCGCGACCATCGAACCGCTGGTGGTCAAGGCCGCCGGCGCGGACGAGCGGATCGTCGCCCAGGAGTTCACCACGGAGTTGGCCACGACCACCGGTGGGCTGTCGGACAAGAAGGCGACCATCTACTGGGGCGACAACACCGCCACCGACGTCGTCGACGTGGTCGACGGCAGCGTGAAGGGCACCCACACCTACGCGGTGGTGGGCGACTACTTGGCGGTGGTGACGGTCGACGACTCGAACAGCAGCAAGGCTGTCGAGATCCCCGTCAGCGTCGTCAAGGCGTACGAGACGGCGATCACGCTGAGCAGGTCGTCGGTGACGAACGGCGGCACGCTGTCGGTCACCGGAACCGGCTTCAGGCACGACGAGAAGGTAGTCGTCAGCCTGTCGACCGACCCGGTGACGAGCACCACCGTGACGGCTGACGCTTCCGGTGCCATCGAGGCCTCGCTGACCGTTCCCAAGCGGACGGCCGAAGGCAGCTACGTGGTGACGGCCATCGGCGAGCGCTCGGCAGTGCCGGCGACGGCAGAGCTCACCGTCCAGATCGCACGCACAGCCACCACGACCACGCTGACGGCTCCGTCGACGGCGCGGTACGGCTCGCCGGTGACCCTGACGGCCACGGTGAGCGGCGACGCTCTCGGCGCAGTCCAGTTCCTCGACGGCACTCGTCCGCTGGGCCTGGTCTCGCTGACCGACGGACGGGCAGTGCTCGTGGTCGACTCGCTCAGCGCGGGCGTCCACTCGTTGAAGGCGACGTTCGCCGGCGACCTGTGGAACACCCCGTCCTCGAGCGCGGTGGTCAAGCTGACGGTGACCAAGCTGGCGGTCGGCCTCGCCAAGCCGACGCTGAACATCAGCAAGCCGGCCTGGGGTTCGCGGAACGTCGTCGTCACGACCAAGGTGACGGGGCTCACGTCGGGCAGCGTCAGGTTCATGAGCGGCGGCCGCGTGCTGGCCGTCGGTCTGGTGGCGCGGACGCCGCAGGGCACGGTGGCGCGGGGCGCGATCTCCCCGACGCTCGCCATCGGCACCTACAGCAACATCCGGGCGGTCTACGCAGGGGACGCGAACCACAACGCTGCCACCTCGGCGACCGGGCCGACGCTGACGGTGACGAAGGCCAAGCCGACAGGGATCTCGGTGGTCCCGGGATCGTTCAAGAAGAACACCAGGCCGCAGGCCGTGGTGACAGTCGGCAGGCTCACGAACGGCCAGTGGCCGGTGGGGACGGTCAAGGTCCACGTCAGGGGCGGCAAGACAGTGTCGGTGAAGCTGACGGCGGCGATGAACGGTGTCGTCAAGGTCACCCTGAGCCGGGCCAAGAAGCCGGTCACAGTGTGGGCGGAGTTCCGTCCGAGCGACAGCAAGCACGTGTCCCCGGCCTCCTCGAAGAAGGTCAAGCTCTCGGTGAAGTGAGGTGACCCCCCTCCCGGGTGGCGGGTTCGCTCGCCACCCGGGTTCCCCCTTCC
>JAEWIK010000221.1 GCA_023387135.1 Actinomycetes bacterium
TCAGGACGCTCGCCGTCGAACTGCGCGGCGCGCTCGGGGTGCAGCCCGGAGTGGTCGCGCTGATCGGTGGCGACGCCAAGCCCGCACTCATCGTGGCGACCACGTCCGCGGCCCGCGAGCTCGGCGCGAAGGCGGGTGCGCTGGTCGGCGTCGCAGCACCCTTGCTCGGTGGCAGGGGCGGCGGCCGCGATGACCTCGCGCAGGGCGGCGGCACGAACGTCGAAGGCGCCGGCGCGGCGCTGGATGCGGTGCGGTCCGCGCTGCGGGGCTGAGCCGGTGCGACAGGGCGTCAGGCTCGCCCTCGACTGGGGCAAGGCGCGGATCGGGGTCGCCGCCTGCGACCCCGGCGGCGTCCTCGCCTATCCCGTCGAGACTGTGCCTGCCGGCCCTGCCGCGCTCGGGCGCCTCCGGGCGCTGGTGGACGAGTACGAACCCGTCGAACTGGTGCTGGGACTCCCCAGGACGCTCGCCGGGACCGAGTCGTTCGCCGCCGAGAGCATCAGGACGGTGGCCGCCGAACTCACCGAGGCGCTGCCGGGGCTGCCGATCCGTCTGGTCGACGAACGGTTGAGCACCAGAACCGCCGCCGGAAGGCTCGCCAGCACCGGTCGCAACACGCGGCGGCAGCGCTCGGTGATCGATCAGGCGGCGGCGGTGGCTATCTTGGAAGCTGCCCTCGATCACGAACGGGCGACCGGAAAGCCACCAGGGGAGTTGCTATGACACCGCGCCGGGCCTTCGATCCCGACGACGAGCGGGACGACGAGACGCTGGCGGGCTTCGGGTCCCGGGGCCTGCCGCCCGAGGAGCCCCGGGGGTTCTGGTCGCGTCATCGCGGCGGCCTGGCTGTCCTGATAGCGCTCGTGGTCCTGGTCGGCGGCGGCGGCGTCGCCTACTACTTCGGCCACGACAGGCTCGAGGGATTCTTCAACGTCGCGGACTATCCGGGCCCCGGAGGCGACGAGGTCGAGGTCAGCATCCCGAAGGGCTCCAGCCTCACTGCCATGGGCGAGATCCTCGCGAAAGCCGATGTCGTGAAGTCGGCGTCCGCCTTCACCAGGGCTGCCGCGCAGGAGCCCGAGGCCACGAAGATCCAGGCCGGCACCTACACGCTGCGCGAGCAGATCCCCGCGGCGACCGCCGTCGAGATGCTGCTCGACGCCACCAACCTCGTGAAGAACACCTTCATGCTGCGCGAGGGCGGCAGCCTGACCGACTTCATGGGCACGATGGCCGACAAGAGCGGCATCGACATCACCGACTTCGAGAAGGTCCTCGGCGACGTCGACGCGCTCGGCCTCCCGGACTGGGGGCAGGAGACTCCGGAGGGCTTCCTGTTCCCCGACACCTACGAGATCGGCGCCGACGACGACGCAGCCTCGCTGGTGAAGCTCGCCACCGACAGGTTCGGCGCCGTGGCCTCCGAGCTCGACTTCGCCGCTAGGGCCAAGCAACTCGGCGTCACCCCGCTCGAGGCCGTCACGGTGGCCAGCATCATCGAGAAGGAGGTCTTCCGCGAGCAGGATCGCCCCAAGGTCGCGCGGGTGATCTACAACAGGCTCGAGAAGAAGATGAAGCTCCAGATGGACTCGACAGTCGCCTACGCGGCGGGGCTCGAAGGCACCATCTGGACGACCGAGGAGCAGCGCGCCAGCGACTCGCCGTACAACACCTACAAGCACGCCGGCCTGCCGCCCGGCCCGATCGGTGCGCCCGGCAAGGCGGCGCTCGAGGCGGCGGTCAGCCCCGCGAAGGGCGACTGGCTGTTCTTCGTCCCGGTCAACCTCGACACGGGCGAGACGAAGTTCACGTCGAACCGCCAGGACCACGAGAAGGCGGTCGCCGAGCTGCACGCCTGGTGCGCCGCCTCCGACGCCAACCGCAAGAAATGCGCCTGAGCCGGCCATGACCTCTCGGTGTCACGACGCGCGCAGGCCTTCGCGGTTCGCCTTCGTACCCCGCCTACTCTCGAATAGGGTACGAACCATGCGCGACAGGGAGGACACCAGCCGATGAGGCGGCTCACCGACGGGCTGAGGGACTCCGAGACCGGCAGGATCAGCAGCAAGGAGATCTGGTCCAGGGTCAGGAGCGCTTTTGCCGTCCTGTTGAGCGTCGGCGTGCTCGCCGGTGGCGGCGCCCTTGTCTACCAGCGTGCGGACGCCGCCTGGCAGCAGTTCCAGGAGTCCCGGGAGGACGACTACACGGGCACCGGGGTGGCGGACGTCGAGGTCGAGATCCCCAAGGGCGCCACGCTGAGCGAGATCGCCACCCTGCTCGTCAAGGTCGACGTCGTGAAGACCACCGCCGCCTTCGACCGCGAGACCGAGGCCAACGCCGACTCGAAGAAGATCCAGGCAGGCAGGTACGCGCTCAAGACGAAGATGCAGGCCAAGCTCGCCCTGTCCTGGCTGCTCGATCCCGCGCATGTCGTCCGCGAATGGCTGACGTTGACCGAGGGCCAGTGGTTGAAGACCCAGGTCGACCAGCTCGCGAAGGCCACGAAGATCCCGAAGAAGCAGTTCGAAAGCGCGTTGAAGGATTGGAAGAAGCTGGGCCTGCCGAAGTGGGCGCTGGACGGGCAGGGAGCCGAGGGCTTCCTCTTCCCGGACACCTACGAGCTTCCTGCGGAGCCGACGCCAACGAACGTCCTCAAGATCCCCATCAAGCAGTTCGGCAAGGTCGCCAAGGAGCTCGACCTGACAGGCCACGCCGAAGACCTCAGCGACAGCGAGAACCGCAAGTTGACGGCCTACGACCTGGTGATCGTCGCCAGCATCATCGAGCGGGAAGTGTTCCGTGCCGAGGATCGGCCCAAGGTCGCGCGAGTGATCTACAACCGCCTGAAGATCGGCATGCCTCTCGGGATGGACTCGACGGTCGCCTACGCGGTGGGCCGCGCCGGTGACCTCGCACTCACCGACGAGCAACTCCAGGTGGATTCGCCGTACAACACACGCAGGTTCAAAGGGCTTCCGCCTGGTCCGATCTCCAGTCCGGGCAAGGCAGCGCTGGAGGCAGCAGCCAACCCTGAAGACGGCAAATGGATCTACTTCGTGACGGTGAACCCGTCGACCGGCGAGACCGAGTTCAGTGCGGACAAGGCCGGTTTCGATCAGTCCAGAGCCAAGTACAAGGCGTGGTGCGCGGAGTCTGACGCCAACCGCAAGCTCTGCTCGGGGAGTTGACCTTGGTCCGGGTCCGCGATGCTGCGTGACACACTGACCCCATGCTGCGCTACCTGACGGCTGGAGAATCACACGGACGCGCCCTCGTCGCGACCATCGAAGGCATCCCGGCCCACGTGTCGGTGACGACCTCCGACATCGCCGACGCCCTCGCCCGCCGCCGTCTCGGCCAGGGCAGGGGAGCGCGCATGAAGTTCGAGGCCGACGAGGTCACCATCCTCGCCGGCGTCAGGCACGGCGAGACCCTGGGATCGCCGGTCGCCATCATGGTCGGCAACACCGAGTGGCCCAAGTGGGAGCAGGTGATGGCACCGGATCCCGTGCCCGCCGAGGCCCTCGACGAACTCGCTCGCAACGCGCCGCTCACCCGTCCGCGACCCGGCCACGCCGATCTCGCCGGCATGCAGAAGTACGACTTCGACGAGGCCAGGCCGATCCTGGAACGCGCCTCGGCGCGCGAGACCGCAGCCCGGGTGGCGCTCGGAAGGGTGGCCTCCAACTTCCTCGCCCAGGTCGCCGGCATCCGCGTCCTCAGCCATGTGGTGT
>JAEWIK010000222.1 GCA_023387135.1 Actinomycetes bacterium
GTCGTGGACGATGCGGATCCCCGCCACCTCCTGCGGGACGACCGACACCGTGGGCTCGGTCACGATCTCGACCTCGAGCAGGTCACCGGCGCGCACCCGCTGGGACTTGCCCGCGGGACGGGAGTTGACCCAGACGGATTCGGCGGCGATGAGCGCCTCGATGCGGCTCCTGGTGAGCCCCGTCATCCGGGCGGCAGCGGCGTCGACCCGCTCGCCGTCGAGCCCGTCAGGCACCAGCCAGACGCTACTCATCGCCCGCCGGGCCGGCACCCTTCAGGCTGACACCACCCATGGTGACCTGGGTGATCAGCGAGAGCCAGATCACCGTCACGGCGGCGGTGGTGATCAGGATGTCGGCGACATTGAAGATCGCGAAGTACGGCAACTGCAGGAAGTCGATGACGTGGCCGCGGAACGGCCCGGGCTCGCGGAACAGCCTGTCGAGCAGGTTGCCGACGATGCCGGCGAGCAGGCAGCCGGTGGCCACCGCCCAGCCGAGGTGCCGGACGCGGGGCAGCATCCAGACCAGCACCGCCACCATGGCGAGCAGGGCGATGCAGGCCAGCACGACGGTGAACTGCTCTCCCATGCTGAAAGCGGCGCCGGGGTTCCTGATGAGCTGCAGCGTCAGCGCGCCGCCCAACAGCGGGATCGGGCGGGCGGGATCGAGGTACGCGAGAGCGAGTTGCTTGGTGACCTGATCGAGGACGATGCCCGCGACGGCAATGCCGAGGGCGAGGATGCGCAGCGGTGTCGCGGAACGCAGCGCCGTGCTGTCGGGCTGGACGGTTATCGCCGTTCCTCCCGCTGCTTGCAGGAGAGGCACATCGTCGCTCGCGGGAAGACCTGGAGCCTGTCCTTGCCGATCGGGTTGCCGCAGGATTCGCAGTAGCCGTACTCGCCGCTCTCGAACCTCTTGTAGGCGAGCTGGGCCTGTTCGAGCATCTCGCGGGCGTTCTGGGCGAGCGACATCTCCTGGTCGCGCTCGAAGTTCGAGGAGCCGACGTCGGCCGCGTCCCTGCCGGCGCCTTCAGAACCGTCGGAGAACAGGTCCGCGAGGTCGGCCTCCGCCACCTCGACGGCGCGCTCCATGCGCAGGATGTCGGCGCGCAGTTCGGCGCGGACCTCCTCGACCTCTTCCTCGGTCCAGGGCTCTTCGCCCTCTTCCACGGGGAAGGCCTCGGCCTTCACCAGGGCGGTCGCGTCCGGGGCGTCTTGGCGCAGCGTTGCCATGGAAGGCTCCTTCCTCGTCGTTGTCTTGGGCAGGGAGAGTATCACCTGTCGCCACACAAGGAAGTACCCCCGGCGCGGCACGCCGAGGGTACTCCGTGAGAGTGTCAGTCGCCCAGGAGAGCGTCGAGCCTGGGAGTGGCAGAACCGCGTCCCGGCTCGTTGAGGATGGCCGGTGTGTCGGAGGGCTCGAACGAGGCGTCCTCGAGCGCCTTGATCTGCGAGTGCAGGTGGCTGGTGAGGTTCGCCCGGTAGTTCGACTCGAACTGCCTGAGGTGGTCCACCCTGCCGCGCAGGAAGTCGCGTTCGGTCTCGAGCTGGCTGAAGATCTCGGCGCGCTTGCGCTCGCTCTCCTCGGTCAGCGCGTCGGCGCGGCCCTGGGCGTCCTTGGTCACGTTCTCCGCGTTGATCCTCGCCTCGGACTCGATGCGGTCGGCGCGGGTACGGGCGTCGGTGAGGGTCTCGTGCGCCTTGCGGTTGGCGTTGTCGATGACCGTCTCGGCCTCGCCGCGGGCTTCGGTGACGAGACGCTGGGCCTCGACCTGCGACTCGCCGACCAGGCGCTCGGCCTGCTCGGTGGCCATCTGCAGCAGCCTGGCGACGGCGGGCGACGCGTCGGCGGACGTGGTGACGACGATGTTCTCGACCTTGCCCTTGGGCTCGTCGGAGCCGGCGGCGGAGGTCAGGCGGTTGACCTCGGCGGACAGGCCCTCGGCCTCGCGGGTCTTCGCGGCGAGTTCGGCCTGCAGGCGGGCGATCTCGTCGTTCTTGCCCTGCAGCTCGTTGCGCAGCGAGCTGAGCTCGCCGTGCCGCGACTGCAGTTCCTGGCGAAGGCCGTCGGCCTCGCCGGAATCACTCGGGACGAAGATGCTGGAGGGCTCGCTGGAGCTCAACGCCTCGACCTGCTGCTTGAGGGTGTCGTTCTCCTCGGTGAGCTGGGACAGAGTCGCCTCGACCTTGTCGACGAAGTTGTCGACGTCTACGGGTTCGTAGCCGTTCCGCCGCGCCAGATGAAAGCGGGTCTGCCGGACCTGCTCCAGTGTCAGGGTCATCGTTCACCTCGTGTTGGGATGGTCGCGCACGCCGCTTTGTGGCAAGGCGATTCGGGGCTCAGGCTAGTGCAGCGCTCAACAGTAGGCCAAGACGGCGCCACAGAGGCCCCTCGCACATCGCAACCCAAGGTTCAGACTTCGCTCGCCGGCGGTCACCCTACGACTGGTTGAAGAAGCCTCCGGCGATGCGTTCCTTATCCTCCGCCGCGACATTGACGTTGTGCGGGGAGAGCAGGAAGACCTTGCTGGTGATGCGCTCGATGCTGCCCTGCAGGCCGAAGATCAGGCCGGCGGCGAAGTCGACGAGACGCTTGGCGTCCACGTCCTCCATGTCGGTCAGGTTCATGATCACGGGGACGCCGTCGCGGAAGTTCTCGCCGATCGTGCGGGCCTCGTTGTAGGTCCTGGGATGGACTGTGATGATGCGGCTCAGGTCGGCGACGCGGGTCGTGGCGACGGCTGCCGGACGACGGGTGCCGAGATCCGTCACGGTGGCGGGCACAGCGGGCGCGGCACCGCGCTGCGGCACCTCCTCGGTCACGTCCTCGACGCCGGGTTCGGCCTCGGTGTAGTCGTGATCGGACACCAGACCCAGCCAGACGGCGGCCTTCTTCAAGCGGTCAGCCATGTTCGCCCCTCAGTGCAGACTTGTCGCCACCCTAACAAGGCGGGTCGCGGTCGCCGGGGAGGCCCCGCCCGACACGCTGAAGCCGTCAGGCGAGCCAGACGATGCCTGCCTGCCTGCCCGACGCCAGGCCGTCGCGCCGGTGCGAGTGCAGCGACTGCGTGGTGCGGGTGCAGGGGTCGTGGAGTTCGACGACGCAACCCTCCCGTTCGAGTTGCAGGGCGGCGGCGGCGCCGAGGTCCAGGGCCGGAGTCCCCCACGACGTCACCGAGGCGGCACCGGGCAGGAGCGCCCCGAGTGCGTCCCGCATGGCCTCGGGAACCTCGTAACAGGCGCCGCAGACGTGCGGGCCTATCCAGGCGGTGACGTGGGTGGCGCCCAGCTCGCGCATCCGTGCGAGCGTGGCGGGCAGCACGCCGGCGGCCAGCCCCACCCTGCCGGCGTGCGCCGCGGCGATCACCCCGGCGTCAGGATCGGCGAACAGGACGGGCAGGCAGTCCGCGACCCTCACGGCGAGCCCGGCGCCGCGCCGGCGCGTCACGAGGGCGTCGGCCTCGACGAGGGCGACCTCCTCGGGCGAGGTGTCGTCGAGCACCTCGACGACGTTCGTGCCGTGCACCTGCCGGGGATAGAACAAGCCGACGCCGAGCGCCGCGCGGACCAACTCCCACCCCTTGCCCGGGTCGGCGGCCCGGGAGCCGAGGTCGAGCGGCTCGCCGGACGGCGTCTCGGCGTCGGTGAAAGCGACCCCGACGCCGTCGGCGCCGGGGTGCTTGGTGTAGCTGAACAAGACGGCCTTCCCGCCGGCCTCCTACTTGAGGAAGTCGGGCACGTCCAGGTCGTCGTCGGCGTCCACAGGGGCGCTGAAGGCAGGCTGCGAGGGCTGCCTGACCGGCTGCTGCGTCGGCTCGGACGGCGAGGACGCGGGGGCTGCCGCGGGAGCCTGCTGGGGCTCCGGCGCGCGCACGACGGCGGGCCTCGGCCTCTGCTTGGGCAACTGGCCACCCTCGAACCCGGCCGCGATCACCGTCACGCGCACCTCGTCGCCGAGCGAGTCGTCGATGACGGTGCCGAAGATGATGTTGGCGTCCTCGTGTGCTGCCTGCTCGATGAGCTGGGCGGCCGCCGAGACCTCGAAGAGGCCGAGGTCCGAACCACCGGCGATGCTGAGCAGCACGCCGTGCGCACCCTCGATGCTCGCTTCGAGCAGCGGCGACGACACTGCCATCTCGGCCGCTGCCCTCGCCCTGTCCTCGCCGCGGGCGGAACCGATGCCCATGAGCGCGGAGCCGGCGTTCTGCATGATCGCCTTCACGTCGGCGAAGTCGAGGTTGATCAGGCCCGGCGTGGTGATCAGGTCGGTGATGCCCGAGACGCCCTGCATGAGCACCTGGTCGGCCGACCTGAACGCGTCGAGGATCGCGACGTGATGGTCGGTCATCTCGAGCAGCTTGTCGTTGGGGATGACGATGAGTGTGTCGACCTCGTCGCGCAGGGCGGCGATGCCGTCCTCGGCTTGCGTGGCGCGTCGCTTGCCCTCGAAGGAGAACGGACGGGTCACGACGCCGATGGTCAGGGCACCGAGCGACCGCGCCACCCGCGCGACCACCGGAGCACCGCCGGTGCCCGTGCCGCCGCCCTCGCCCGCCGTGACGAAGACCATGTCGGCGCCCTTGAGCACCTCTTCGATCTCGTCGGCGTGGTCGTCGGCTGCCTGGCGGCCCTTGGCGGGGTCGGCACCGGCGCCGAGCCCTCGCGTGAGGTCGCGGCCGATGTCGAGCTTGACATCCGCGTCGCTCATGAGGAGCGCTTGCGCGTCAGTGTTCACCGCTATGAACTCGACCCCGCGCAAACCGGATTCGATCATGCGATTCACAGCATTGACGCCGCCCCCGCCGACGCCGACCACCTTGATGATGGCCAGGTAATTCTGTGATGCGGTCCCCACCGGATTTCTCACCTTCTGCTGGCGTGCCTACTGCCGTCGTGAGGTTGCGGACGAGTCCTGGGGAAGGGGCAACACCCTTTCGGCGTGGAAGCAGGCTATGAAACCACCCGGGCGATGTCCAAGTTTCGCCCTCCCTTCGGCGTGTACCTCAACTGGTGGTTAAGGGTTCACCGTCGGGTGGGGTGGGAGGGGGCCGAGACGTCGAAGATCCTGCCCCCTTCGGGCAGCAGCGCGTCGATCACCTGGGACTTGAGTTCGGACTGTTCGACGCTGCCCCAGAACACCCTGACCCCGTCCTTCAGGTGCAGGGTGATGGAGTCCCGCCCGCGGGCCTCGATGGTCTCGACCTTGCCCGCGAGACCGGCGCTCAGGGCCGAGTAGACGGTGCCGGTGTCCACGAGGACGCGCTGGTCCTTCGGGTCTGCCTCGACCCTGATGAGACCCTTCGGGAGGCTCTTCGCGGAGTCGAACACCACGCCGGCGGCGTCGGCCACCAGATAGCCGGTCCCCGCCTTCACGGCGAGCCTGGCCACGCGCTCGACCACCTCGATCCGGACCCTGTGCGGCCACTGCCTGCTGACGCTGACCTCGGCGACCGGCGGGAGTCCGGCGACCCGCTCGGCGACGGCCGCGACGTCCACCTGCACCAGCGGCGTGCCGCGGCCCACTCCCGCGG
>JAEWIK010000252.1 GCA_023387135.1 Actinomycetes bacterium
CGTCAAGATCGACTACGAGCCCCCCGTGCCGTTCACCCCCAACTCGGTCCAGGCGGCGGCCCCGCTCGGCGCTCCCGAGCTTCCGCCGTCGGCGGGCTCCGGGGACGCGACCGGCGACGGCACGACAGATCCCAGCGCTTCCCCCACACCGGAGGCCACCCCGCCGGCGACCGGGCAGGCGCAGAGCGCCGACCCGAACGCGACGCCCACGGGGAACGTGCAGTTCCCCGTCGTCATCGACGTCCGTGCGACCTCGGTCGACAAGCTCGTCACCTTCATCGACGGACTGCGCGCCGGCCCCCGCCTCCTCCAGCTCGACGAGACCTCGGCGGCACCAGACCCCGGCATCAAGGGAACCTTCGCGTTGAAGGTGAAGGCCTTCACGTACGTCAAGACAGACACGACGCGGCAGGAGCGATGACCATGCTCACCCCACTCGACGCGATCCTCGCAGCGGCCACCGGCTACCGGGCGTCGGACGTCCACCTGACCCAGGAGGCGTCCCCCAAGATGCGGGTGGACGGCGCCCTGGTGGAGATCCCGGGCTTCGCCGACCCGTTGAACGGCCAGTGGATGGAATCCGCCATGCGGAACATCATGTCGCAGGGCCAGCTCGACGCCTTCACGAGGGAGAACGAGGTCGACCTCGCGCACTCCGTGACAGACGTCGGCAGGTTCAGGGTCAACGTCTTCCGCCAGCTCGGCCAGATCGCGGCGGCGTTCCGCCTCATCCCGACGAAGATCGTGTCGCTGGAGGCGCTCGGCGTCCCGGTCGTCGCCCGCGAACTCGCGCTCAAGCCGCGTGGCCTCGTGCTCGTGACGGGGCCGACGGGGTCCGGGAAGTCGACGACCCTGGCCGCCATGGTGGACGCCGTCAACAGGACGGTTCCCGCCCACATCATCACGATCGAGGACCCGATCGAGTTCCTCCACGTGTCCAAGGTCGCCACGATCCACCAGCGCGAGATCGGCAAGGACACGTCCTCCTTCGCCGAGGCGCTCAAGCGCATCCTGCGCCAGGACCCCGACGTCATCCTGATCGGCGAGTTGCGTGACCCCGAGTCCATCTCCGTCGCGCTCACCGCCGCCGAGACCGGCCACCTCGTCCTCGGCACCCTTCACACCCAGGGCGCCGCCAAGTCGATCGACCGCATCATCGACTCCTTCCCGGCCCACCAGCAGAACCAGATCCGCTCCCAGCTCGGCGACACCCTGCAGGGGGTCATCAGCCAGACGCTGCTGCCCAAGGCGCAGGGCTCCGGCCGGGTGCCGGCGACGGAGATCCTCGTCCACACCCCCGCCGTCGCCAACCTCATCCGCGAAGGCCAGGTGCAGCAGCTCTACTCGGCGATGCAGGCCGGCGCCGCGCTCGGCATGCACACCCTCGACATGAGCCTGCGCGACCTCGTCGCCAGCGGGAAGGTGTCGCGCCAGGTCGCGCAGACTGTCGTCGTCGACCCGCACTCGCTGGACGGCGTGAGGGTCGACCCCGCCGATCTCGATGCCGAGGCGTGGATGAGTCGCCAGCCGGGCAGCCCGCTGCGCTACGGGAGCACGATCTAGATGGCGTTGATCGCGGAATACGTCTACCGGGCAGTCGACCCGAAGAACGGCGCCGTCGTGAAGGGGACCCTCGAGTCCCCCAGCGAGACGGCGGTGGTCTCCAAGCTGCGCGCCCAGGGACTGATGCCGCTCGACGTGGCCCCGCTGTCGAAGACCGGGATGAACCGCGAGATCAAGATCTTCGGCGACCGCAAGAAGCGGGTGAAGCTCAAGTCCCTGGCGGTGTTCGCACGGCAGACGTCGAGCCTCATCAACGCGGGGCTGCCGCTGATGCGGGCGCTGAGCGTCCTGGTCGAGCAGACCGAGGACGCCAGCCTGCGCTCGGCGCTCATCGCCGTGAGGGCCGACGTCGAATCCGGCCAGTCGTTCTCGCAGGCGCTCGCCAAGCACCCGCACGCCTTCCCGCCCCTGATGGTGAACCTCGTCAGGGTGGGCGAGAGCGGCGGCTTCCTCGGTGACTCGCTCGCCCTCATCGCCAAGACCTACAAATCGGACGCCGACCTGCAGGCGAAGATCAAGTCGGCCTCGACCTATCCGGCGGTCGTGGCGGTCATCGCCGTCGTGGCGGCGATCGGCATGGTGACCTTCATCGTCCCGATCTTCGAGGGCATGTTCTCGACGATGGGCGGCCAACTGCCGCTGCCCACGCAGGTCCTCGTCACCATCTCCCACAACATGATCTGGCTGCTGCCGCTGCTGATCGTCGTCGGCGCGCTCGGCTGGGTGTGGTGGACGAGGAACCGGTACACCGACGGGGTCAGGCGGATCATCGATCCCTTCAAGCTGAAGATGCCGCTGTTCGGGCAGTTGTTCACCAAGATCGCCGTTGCCCGCTTCACCCGCAACCTCTCGATGATGCTGAGCGCCGGGGTGCCGCTGTTGCAGGCCCTCTCCAGCGTCGGCCAGGCCGCCAACAACTGGGCGGTCGAGGAAGCGGCCCGCGCCGTCCAGAACTCGGTCCGCGACGGGAAGTCGTTCGCGGTGCCGCTCGCGAAGGCGAATGTCTTCCCGCCCATGGTCGCCCAGATGGTTTCAGTGGGTGAGGAATCGGGCACCTTGTCGGAGATGCTTGGCACAGTCTCCGACATTTACGATCAGGAGGCGAAGACCGCCACCGATCAGTTCGCAAGCACCATCGAGCCGCTGCTGATCGTCGGCATCGGCATCCTCATCGGTGGCATGGTGCTCGCGCTCTACCTGCCGATCTTCGGCATGTACTCAGAGCTGAACAAGGCTGCCGGCGGGTAGGTCGGGGACCCGCTGGCAGCCTTGTTCTCTGCCATTTCCCCGAGGCTTCACATCGAGACGCGCAGGATCTCCTCGACGGTGGTCAGGCCACGCGCCACCTTCGTCCAGCCGTCGTCCCGCAGCGGCACCATGCCCTGCTCGATGGCGACGTGCCGCAGTTCGTTTCCCGTCGCGTGCTTGACGACGAGCCGCTCGATCTCGTCGGTGACGAGCATGACCTCCTGCAGCGCGAGCCGTCCGCGGTAACCGGTGTTCGAGCACACCTGGCACCCGACAGCCCGGTAGAGCTTGGGAGGATGCGCGGGGTCGGCCTTGAAGCCGACGCTCGTCATGAGGTCCGCGTCGTAGGGCATGGGCTGCTTGCAGCGCGTGCACAGCCGGCGTGCGAGCCGCTGGGCGACCGCCACCGAGAGCGCGGTGCTCACCAGGAACGGCTCCGCGCCGATCTCCACGAGTCGCGTGACGGCGCTGGGGGCGTCGTTGGTGTGCAGGGACGACAGGACGAGGTGGCCGGTCAGCGCCGCCTCGATGGAGATGATCGCCGTCTCCTGGTCGCGGATCTCGCCGACGAGGACGACGTCGGGGTCGGCGCGCAGCACCGACCGCAGCGCCGACTGGAAGGTGAGGCCCGCCTTGTTGTTGACCTGGATCTGGGTCACGCCCTGCATGCGGAACTCGACGGGGTCCTCGATGGTGATGACGTTCACCGTCGGGGTGGCCACGATGTTGAGCGCGGCGTGCAGCGTGGTCGACTTGCCCGAGCCGGTGGGGCCTGTGACGAGCACCATGCCGTGCGGCCGCTTGATGGCGGTGTTGAAGCGCTCGCGGTTCAGCGGCGACAGTTCGAGGTCGTCCAGGGTGAGCGACTGGCCCGACGTGTCGAGGATGCGCATGACGATCTTCTCGCCCCACACCGTCGGCAGGGTGGCCACCCGCAGGTCGATCTGGCGCCCTTCGTGCGAGATCGAGATGCGCCCGTCCTGGGGACGCCGGCGCTCGGCGATGTCGATGTTCGCCATGATCTTCAGCCGGGAGATGATGCCGTCCTGGATCGCCCGGTCGGCGCGCTGCATCTCGTGCAGGACGCCGTCGATGCGGAACCTCACGATCAGTTCCCGCTCGCCGGGTTCGATGTGGATGTCGCTCGCCCTGTCGTTGACCGCCTGCGCGATGAGCAGGTTGACGAACCTCACGACGGGGGCGTCGCTCGCCCCCGACTCGATGTTCTCGGTGAAGGTGGTGGCGGGAGCCGCGTCCTCCTCCATCATGCTGGAGATCTCGTTGAGCTCGTCGTCGGAGCGGATGTAGCGCTCGAAGGCCTGGGCGAGGGCGTCGCGCGCCACCACGACGGGTTCGACGGTCAGGTCGGTGACGCTGGTGACGTCGTCGATGGCGATGATGTCGGTGGGGTCGACCATGCCGACGAGCAGGATCTCGGCACTCTGTTCGGTGGTGGCGGGGGTCTCCCACTGCCTCCTCGCGACGGGGAGCCTGTCGGCGTTCCGCCGCTCGAGCGGGATGAGCTGGTACTTCCTGCACAGGGCGCCGGCGACCAGCCCCGTGACCGACGAGTCGAGCTGGGCGTTGGCGAGATCGAAGAAGGGATAGCCGGTCTGGGCGGCGACTGCCTGGGCGAGCTGGACCTCGGTGACCTTCCTGGTCGCCACGAGGTGCCGCTGCAGTTCGGTGGTGTCGCCGAACTCGGCCAGCGCGGCAGAGATCTCGTCCGCGCCCACAGCGCCATTAAGGACGAGTCGTTGCGCCAGTCCCCTCATCAGACCCCCGTTCGCTCGACAGTTTATGTCGGCCCCGGCCGAGAACGGACGGTTCTGTCACTCACTGGTGCCTGACTCTTGACCTCTGCTGATACCTTGTGGTTCTAGGTATGTAGTTCTAGGTATCGGAGGAACCATGCGCATCGGGAAGGACCTCGTGGCGGCCGCCGCCACGCCGCTCGTCCTGGGCATCCTCGCCGAGGGCGAGTCGTACGGCTACGCGATCTCCAAGCGCGTCACCGAGCTGTCCGGCGGCGAGTTGGACTGGGCCGACGGCATGCTCTATCCCCTGCTCCACAGGCTCGAGAGGCTCGGCTACGTCGAGTCGTCATGGGGCACCTCGACCAACGGACGACCCCGCAAGCACTACCGCCTCAGCACGGACGGGCGCGCCGCGCTCGCCGACCAGGGCAGGCAGTGGCAGGTCGTCAACGAGACCCTGCAGCGCGTGCTGCGCCCGAGCCTCGCCGACCGCCGCGCGTGGCAGTCGGCCGGCCTGGTTCCGGTGGCGGGGTGAGCACCATGTCGGGTGCCGGACCTGCCGACGTCGAACGCCAGATCGGCGACTGGCGGGACTTCCTGGCGAGCCGCCACGCGCTGTCCCCCGCCGACGTCACGGAACTCGAAGGCCACCTGCGCGACCAGATGGCCGACCTCGCACGGGTCGGGCTCAGCGCGGACGAGGCCTTCCTCGTGGCGGTGAAGCGCCTGGGCGCCCAGGACGAGTTGTCGTCCCAGTTCGCGCGTGAGCACTCCGACAGGCTGTGGAAGCAACTCGTCAGGGGCGCGAGCGCCGGCCAGGCGGGGTCGAGGCTGCCGCTCGCCGTCGGGCTCGGGCTCGCTGCCGGTGTCGCCGTCAAGCTCCCCGACTTCTTCGGGTACGGCTTCGTCGAGGGCGGCGGGGGCTTCTTTCCCAGGAACCTCGCGGTGCTCGTGCTGCCGTTCCTGGCCGCGTACTTCCTGTGGCGCCGCGACCTCAGACCGATGATCGCCGGCGTCGTGGCGGCGGGCTTCGCGTTGCTGGCGGTCGTGCTCAACGCCTACCCGTTCGCGGCGGACAGCGACACCGAGACCCTCGCCATCATCCACGGCTCGGTCGCGCTGTGGTTGCTCGTGGGCGTCGCCTACGCGGCGGGCACGGCGAGATCGGGCCGCACCCTCATGGACTTCGTGAGGTTCACCGGGGAGTGGCTCGTCTACTTCGCCCTGATAGCCCTCGGCGGCATGGTGCTGCTGGGGCTCACCCAGGCGGCGTTCCACGCGATCGGCCACGACGCCGACGTGATGTGGTTCACCAACGGCTGGGTGCTGCCGTTCGCTGTCCCCGGTGCGGTGCTGGTGGCCGCCTGGCTGGTCGAGGCCAAGCAGAGCGTCGTGGAGAACATGGCGCCCGTCCTCACCCGGGTGTTCACCCCGCTGTTCACGCTGATGCTGCTCGTCTTCCTCGGCACCCTGCTCTGGAGCGCGGCCCCCGCGCAGGTCAACCGGGACGCGCTCATCATCGTCGACCTGGTGCTCCTGGCGGTGTTCGGGCTGTTGCTGTTCACTGTCTCCGCCCGCGACCCGCTGGCGGCCCCGACCTGGTTCGACAGGCTCCAACTCGGGCTGGTGGCCAGCGCGCTCGCCGTCGACCTCGCCATGCTCTACGTGATGGTGGGACGGCTCGGCGCGTCGGGCCTGACCCCCAACAGGGTGGCGGCGCTGGGCATCAACGCACTCCTGCTGGTCAACCTCGTGTGGTCGCTCGTCCTGCTGGTCGGGTTCCTGCGGGGCAGCCGCAGGTACGCGAGCCTCGAACGCCTCCAGGTCGGCTACCTGCCGGTCCTGGGCGGGTGGGCGCTGCTGGTGGCGGTGGCGTTCCCGCCGGTCTTCGGTTTCGCCTGACGCCGGTCACTCGCGCAGGACGCCGCGACGCGTCCCGAACCAGGCGTGAGGGACGGGTCCGGCCCTACAACTCGTCGTGGCAGGGCCGACCCGTCCACCACGTGACGACCCGGCGAGCGGTGGCATCGACGCCGCCGCCGTGGCAGTTCCTGCCCATCGGCGCCCCCCCGAGCGGATGGGCGATCACTACCGCCTGGTCGATCACGGCGGATTGTGCTCAATCCGCAGCCAGACTATCCGTGATCCGTCCGTGCGTCCCCGGAATCTCGCGAATGTATTCCATGACGGTCACCCACTGCGTTGGGCGCCCTTCCATGGCATCCTTGGTCGCCGGGCTCGCGCACCGGGGTCAGGCAGGGCCCTGCGCGGCGGGCAACGAGTTGGCTCGGGCCACAGCGCCGAGCCACTGCAGGCTCGGTTTCGGGGTGCGGACGAACGTCGACCTGTCGACGGCGATCAGGCCGAAAGTCGGGCCGTAACCGCTCGCCCACTCGTAATTGTCGAGCGCGCTCCAGTGCAGGTAGCCACGGACGTCGACCCCGTCTGCCATCGCCGCGGCGAGGCCGCGCAGCGCCTCGTCGGTGTAGGCGATCCTCCTGGTGTCGTCGGCGGTGGCGATCCCGTTCTCGGTGACGAGGACGGGAAGGCCGCCAGTGAGCCGGGCGGCGGCGCGGACTCCGCGCTCCAGGGCGCGCGGGAAGAACTCCCAGCCCGTCAGCGTGAGTTCGGCCGACGCCGGCGGCGGCAACGGACCGTCGGGGCCGATCACCGTGCGCGTGTACGCCTGGACGCCGACGAAGTCGTCGCCGCGCGCCGCCTCGAGGTACCAGTCCTCCCTGGGCCCGCCGTACTCCAGCAGCCGCTCGGCGCTGCCCGCTTCGTCCGAGGGCTCGAAGGCCTGGGTGGCGACGGTCCAGCCGCTCCGCAGCCCGGGCACCGTCCGCAACCGCTCCACGGCGGCCTTGTGACACCCGAGCAGGACGTCGGCGACGCGCCCGTCCGGCACCGGAAGCCCGGGGCCGGCCAGGGTGACGCCGTCGGGGCTGCCGGCGAGCATGGCGGCGATGTTGGGCTCGTTGATCGTGCAGACCCACTCCACGTCGGATGCGACGACCGGGAGGCTGGCGTCCACGAAGCGCTGGAACCGCTCGACGGCGTCGGGGGCCAGCCAGGACCCCTCGCGGTACAGCCATCGCGGGATCGTGAAGTGCAGCAGCGTGACGACGGGGGTCAGCCCCGCTGCCAGGCACGCCTCCACCATGCGCCGGTAGTGGTCGATGGCCGCGCGGGAGAAGAAGCCCTTCTCGGGTTCGATGCGGCTCCACTCGATGCTGAACCTGTAGCTGTTGAGCCCTGCCCCCGCGAGCAGCGCGAGGTCCTCGGGGTAGCGGTGGTAGGCGTCGGCGGCATCGCCGCTGGGTTCGGCGATCGGCGTACCCGGCGTCCACTCCTTGACCCACCAGTCATTGGCGACGTTGCCGCCCTCCACCTGGTGGGCGGCGGTGGCCGCCCCCCACAGGAAGCCTTCCGGAAAACTCACCACGGCGGGCCACCCGCCAGGTCGATCACCGCGAAGCCGAACGGATCGAGGGCCACCTCGTGCCCGGCGAGGTGGACTCCCCTGCCGACCAGCACCGTGGCGTCCTGGACCGGCATCGGCGCCCGGCACGTGACCGGGCGTCCGGCGGGGTTGAGCGCCACCAGGAGGGAGCCGTCCCCGCCTCGCGTGTACGCCAGCGGGTATCCGGTGGCGAGGACGGTGAGGGGGGACGACGCCTGCAGCCGCTCGTCGTCGTGGCGCAGCCCTATCAGCCTGCGCGTCAGGTGCAGCAGCGAATCGGGATCCGCCATCGCCCCCGCGACTGTCGGGGCGTCAGCGGCCGGGTCGGTGGGCAGGTAGCTCGACGTCGCCGGCGTGCCGGGGCCGAACTCCGTCCCGAGCTCGCCCCACTGCATGGGGGTGCGCGACCCTGCCCTGTCGTAGCGCGGGCCGAGCCGCGAGCCCTCGATGCTGGGGGTGCCGGGGACGTAGCGCATCCCCAGCTCGTCGCCGTAATACACCGACGGCAGCGCGGGCCAGGTCAGGACGAGGACGAGCGGCACGGCCGCCTGGAAGGCGTCCCGGGACCCGGCCACGAGCCTCGTCACGTCATGGTTGGCGGTCGGGAGCCCCGCGATGCCGGTCCTGCCGTAGACGCCGTCGGAGTCGGCGGCGGCGATGGCAGCGGCGGCGTGCTCCCACGCCCTCGCGAAGAACGCCGCATCGCCGTCGCCCGCCGCGTCGGCCCAGCACGACTCCTGCTGCCAGACCTCGTCAACCGTCCCGGCGTTGTTGTTGAACAGCGAGCGCCACGGCAGGCCGTTGTCGGCCCTCCCGAAGTGCAGCAG
>JAEWIK010000263.1 GCA_023387135.1 Actinomycetes bacterium
CGGCTGCAAGGAGACCAGGACGGCGTTGTTGCCGTCCGCCAGGTAGTCGACGAGCAGCGTCTGGAAACGGCGCGCGGCGGCTGCGGGCGAGGGATCCGCCGCCTGGCCGATGAACTTGAAGCCGAGGATGTCGATCACTATCGGGCACCCCCTCGCGATGTTCCGGCGCAGCGTGTCGGTCAGCACCAGCGCCGCCGTCCTGTCGCTCGTGACGCAGCCGGGACTGTCACGCAGGATGCCCGCCAACTCCCGTCCGGGGAAGCGCCCGCCCGCGGTCTGGCCCAGCAGGACGGCCTGCGCGGCGACGAGGCCCATCACCAGCGCGGACATCGCCGTCAGTCGCAGCCGCTGCGACCGGACCCAGCCGACCATGATGCCCGCGGCATTGCCGTACAGCAGGCACAGCGGAGCCGCCACGAAGGCCGCGTAATGGGGGTACCACGCCGGAGCCGCGAACAGTGCCACCCCGCCGGCGAGCGCGAGGGCGACGTGTAGCCGGCCCTGACGGGACAGCAGGCCGAGAACCAGCGCGACCAGCGTGAGGCATCCCGCCACCACCAACCAGGGCAGGACGGACTCCTGCGGCACCGGCCCCAGGCCCAGGATCGCCTGCAGCCTGTGCTGCCACGGCAGGGGGCTGCGCGGACGGCCGACCTGGTCGAGCACGACCATCGCGAACAGGTTGGGCGCGGCCGCGAGGAACGGGACCACCACCGCGACGACGATGCCGGCGGCGCCGGCGAGCGCCGCGGCGGCGACGCGCAGCCCGTGGCGCAGCGCCAGCCACATGACCACGACGGCGACAGGCAGGACGCCCCACACCTTCACCACGACGGTGAACCCGACGAGGGCGCCTGCGATCGCCGACCAGCGCAGCCGGTGCCTGACGTCGCCAAGGCGTTCGACGACCACCAGGCTCAGCAGCAACAGCAGGGTGGCGACGGCCTCCAGCCTGACGTCGCGCTCGACATAGAAGGCCGGGAACCAGACCGCGTAGAGCAGCGCGCCGGTCACCGCCGCCACCCGGCGCCGCCGTAACAGGACGTAGATGAGTGCGGCGCTCGCGCCGCCCATCGCCATGAAGGCGAGCCTGGCGGCCGCCATGCCGGTGGGGTCTCCCGCGACGGCTCCGAGCAGCGCGAACGGCGCCAGGACGAGCAGGATGCCGGGAGGGTGCAGCAGCAGGAAGTCACGGTAGGGGAGGTGACCGGTGGTGAAGGCCGCCGCGGCCCCGTAGTAGACGAAAGGATCGTAGGAGCTCCTGCCCTCCAAGCCGCCGCCGCGGACCATGGGGACGAGCCTGCAGGTGAAAGCGATCACCGCCACGATGAGCGGCGGCCCGAAGCGGCTCGCGCCCGCGCTCAGCCTCGAACCGGGCGGGAGGCCGCGGCCGGTGTCGCCGGCCCGCGGTCCGGCCGGGGTCCGGTGAGGAGCCGGAGCCGTCGGCCCGCCATGGGCCAGTGCGTGTGGTGAGGGCATCGGAGTGCTGGTCAGCGGGGCTGCGCGTTGCTCGCCGAGATGTCGGCGGCGTCGACGTCCACGAGGAGGCCGCCCAGCCCACCCGCCGCGAGCCCCCAGCAGTTGAGCGGCTCGGTGGTGCGGCACTGGGTGGACTCCCCGACCCAGGCGAGCGGGGAGGTGGGCCCCGAGTCCTGGTCGGGGTCGGGTAGCGGAGGCACCGCGTACCAGCGCCGTTCGTCGGGCCGGTAGAGGTAACCGTTCACGAGGACGTAGCCGGCGGCCTCGGTACCGAAGTGGTGCAGCGCCCACGCGCCGTCGCTGGGGGATTGCTGGGCGAGCAGCCCGCCCGAGCGCGGCACCTCGACGGTCGCCCACTGCCCGTTGCCGGGGTTGGCGACGAGCCCCGTGGTGCCTTCGGCGTCCGCCGGCGGGAAGAAGACGTACCCGGTGTCGGTCACCTGGGCGGTGCCGAGCGCGTGCTCGACGGCCGAGTCTGTCAGCGCGGCGCCGAGCACGCCGGTCTCGGGGTCGTACGTCGCCAGCGAGAGACCGCCGCCTGCCAGCCTGGCGGCGATCAGCACCACGTCGCGATCGGCGAGCCTGAAGGGATGGGCCTCCACCGCCACCCTGGGTTGCCCCGCCGCCACGGCGAGCTCCCTGTGGCTCCACGAGCGATTGTCGTAGTCGAACCAGTGGAGGCCGACAGGGCCCGAGCCCGGGCGGGAGGCGTCGTCGAGGCAGACGATGCCGGTCCTGACGGCGGCGGCGGTGCACGCCTCACCCGCGTCGGTGGCGAGGCGGGGGAGGGTGGTCCAGGTGTCGCCGTCGGTGTCGAAGGAGTACAACTCCACGCCGGGGCCGGGCTGGCCGCTCTGGATCAGCAGGTAGATGCGGGTGCCTGCCGCGAACGCCGCAGCCTGTTCGCAGGACGTGGTGGGACGTTCGGGCCCGTCGGCGAGGCGGCGCCACGCGTCGGGCCCTGTGGAGTAGCCGTAGCCGTCGAGCGTGCAGGCGTCCCCCGGCGCGTGCGACGCCAGCAGGTAGACGGTGTCTCCGACCACCGCCTGGGTGAAGCGGGTCGGGTCGACCGGGGCGGTGACGCGTGGCGTCCAGGTCGGCCGGGTCGAGGACCCGTCCGGCGTCGAGGGCACGGGGCCGGCGGTCGGTGTCTGCGCGGGCAACCCGATCACCGGACGGGCAGCCTGCTGGGCCCACAGGACGGCACCGCCCGACAGGACGAGCGCGAGCCCGGCGGCGACAGCGAGGATGCGCGCCACGGGCCGTGGCCGGCGCCGCCACGTCCGGGCCGCGCGCAACTCGGCGGGACTGATCGGACGGAAGGTCGCCTGCCTGACCTGCTCGCGGTAGTGCCGCCGGAGGGCCTCTTCGAGGCCGGCGTCGTGGCGAGGCTCCCGATCATTCATGAGAACCGCCTTTCATGGCCTTGCGCAGGTCGCCGAGCGCCCGGTGGACGAGCGAGCGGGCCGTCGCCTCGCCGCACCCGAGCACCTCGCCGATCTCGGCGTAGCTGCGTTCCTCCCAGTACCTGAGGACGAGCGCCGCCCGCCGCTTCCTGGTCAACCGACGGGTCAGGGCCGCGAGGTAGAGCGAGTCGACCACCCCGTCGTCGCCGGCGGCGGCTTCGTCCCTGACCTCGGCGACTGTCACCTCGTGGCGTCGCTTGCGCCAGCGCGACACGTTGGCGTTGACGATCGACCGCCGCAGGTACGCGGCGGGGTTTCCGGTGGCCCTGATGGTCGGCCACACGCGGAAGGCTCCGAGCAGGGCGTCCTGGACGGCGTCGCGCGCGTCCTCTGCGTCGCCGATCACGAGGAAGGCGAAGCGCTGCAGGGCCACGGACTGCGCGGTAACGAACAGTTCGAAGTCCAGTTCGTCCTCGACGCGCTTGTCAGCGGCCTCCACCTCGGCCTCCCAGGCAGCCAGCGAACCTGTCACTCCCAACGTACGCAGGCGCCGGCCGATTCGTGGCACCCGAGCCGAACAGAGTTCTACGCGAGCCTTTTGTCCGCTCGCCGTTACCAAACTGTGAGGAAGCTGTCTGATGTAAGCGCTTGCATTCCTGTCGTGCAAGCGCTTACCTTCATCTCAGCAAAGCCCTACACACCACAAGGAAGTGGAGGTTCGTCGATGTCACGTCGCATCGTCACCGCACTCGTGGGGAGTCTCGCACTCCTCGCTCCGCTGACCGCCTGCTCCAGCGGCGGGCCAGCCACGACCCAGCCCGCCCCCGGTGCGTCATCAGCTCCCGCCACCACCGCGTCCGGCGACTGCGCCCAGTTCTCCCAGTTCGGCGACCTCACAGGCAAGAAGGTGTCGGTGTACGCGGTGTTCATCGACACCGAGGGCGAGCAGTACCAGGAGTCCTTCAAGCCGTTCGAGGACTGCACCGGCGCGACGGTGCAGTACGAGGGCTCGCGTGACTTCGAGGCACAGCTCCCCGTCCGCGTCGCGGCCGGCGCCCTGCCCGACATCGCGATCTTCCCCCAGCCGGGCCTGCTGAAGACCACCGCCGGCTCGGGCAAGCTCATGGCGGCTCCGAAGAGCGTCCAGGACAACGTGGACAAGTACTGGTCGGAGTCGTGGAAGAACTACGGCACCGTCGACGGCACCTTCTACGCCGCCCCGCTGGGCGCCTCGGCGAAGTCCTTCGTGTGGTACTCGCCCACGATGTTCTCCGACGCCGGCCTGACTGTCCCCACCACCTGGGACGAGCTCATGACGCTCACCGACAAGATCGCCACCTCCGGTGACGTGAAGCCGTGGTGCGCAGGCATCGAGTCGGGCACCGCGACCGGCTGGCCGGCCACCGACTGGGTCGAGGACATGGTGCTGAGGTTCGCCGGCGGCGACACCTACGACAAGTGGGTCGCGCACGAGATCCCGTTCAACGACCCGGCGATCCTGAGCGCGCTGCAGGAGATGAGCAAGATCCTGCGCAACGACAAGTACGTCAACGCGGGCATCGGCAACGTGCAGTCGATAGCGACCGAGCCCTGGACCGACGCGGGATACCCGATCGTCGACGGTGACTGCTACCTCCACCGCGCGGCGTCCTTCTACCAGACCAACTGGACGACGCTGGACCCGAACATCAAGGTCGGGCCTGACGGCGACGTGTGGGCGTTCCCGCTGCCCGGCAAGACCGCCGACTCCAAGCCCGTCATCGGCGGCGGCGACTTCGTCGGTGCCTTCGCCGACCGTCCCGAGGTGCAGGCCTTCCAGACCTACCTGTCGAGCCCCGAGTGGGCCAACGCCAAGGCCAAGGCCACCCCGCAGGGCTGGGTGACCGCCAACAACGGGCTCGACAAGAGCCTGCTGCAGTCGCCGATGGACCAGCTCGCCTTCGGGCTGCTGTCGGATCCCGGAGTCGAGTTCCGCTTCGACGGTTCCGACCTCATGCCGTCCGAAGTCGGAGCCGGCTCGTTCTGGAAGGAAATGACCAACTACTTCGCCCAGGGCAAGTCCGAGAAGGCAGTCCTCGACGCGATCGAGTCCTCCTGGCCCAAGAAGTAGCCGGCGCTCCACCCCCGCTCGTCACGCAGGTCGAGCCCGTCGACATCCGTCACAGGGACCTCTCGGGTCCCGACGGGCTCGGCCGGCGTGAGCGGGCAGGTGGTGCGGTGGCCCCATGAAAGGGACACCATGGATTTCCTGCTCCGCCCCGACACCACAGCCGGAAAACTCCTGGGGATGCTGGTGGCGATCCTGCTGTTCGTCGCCGTCGTCGGCCTCATCCTCCTGCTCCTGCGACTCCCCAAGCGGCTCCCGCAGTGGGTGACAGTCGTCGGCATGCTCGCCCCGGCGCTGATCGCCGTGGCTTTCGGCCTCGTCTATCCCGCCCTGGTCACCGTCGACTCGTCGTTCCGTGACAGGCAGGGCGCCTCCTACATCGGCTTCGCCAACTACGCGACGGCCTTCACCGAGGGCCAGTTCCTCATCGTGCTGCGCAACACCGTGTTGTGGGTCGTCTTCGTCCCGCTGCTGGCCACCGGCATCGGCGTCCTGTACGCGGCCCTCGTCGACAGGACGAAGTTCGAGAAGCTCGCCAAGACCCTCGTCTTCCTGCCGATGGCGATCTCGATGGTGGGCGCGTCGATCATCTGGAAGTTCGTCTACGACAACAAGGTGGGCCTGCTGTCGGCGGTCTACTCCTGGTTCGCGGGCCTGTTCGGGGCCGAGGACACCACCGCACCGCAGTGGCTGCTCAACTCGCCCTGGAACAACTTCTTCCTCATCGTCGTCATGGTCTGGATCCAGGCCGGCTTCGCGATGACTGTGCTGTCGGCGGCCATCAAGGCGATCCCCGACGACATCATCGAGGCCGCCAGGATCGACGGCCTCGGCGGGGCGAGGATGTTCCGCTACATCACGATCCCGATGATCAGGCCGTCGCTGGTGGTGGTGCTCACCACCGTGGCCATGACCAGCCTGAAAGCCTTCGACGTGGTGCGCACGATGACGGGCGGCAACTACGACACCTCGGTCGTCGCGAACGAGTTCTACACCCAGTCGTTCGGCAACCAGAACCGGGGGCTCGGCTCGGCACTGGCGGTGCTGCTGTTCGTGATCATCACCCCCGTCATCGTCTACAACGTCCGCCAGCTCAAGAAGGCCGAGGACATCCGATGACAGCAGCAATAGGCGCTCACAAGCTCTCGGCGCGCGAGATCCGCATGGCCGAGGCGAAGACGAAGCTGACCTCGCCCTGGGCGTCAGCGATCGCCCTGCTGATAGCGGTGCTGTGGACGGTGCCCACCTTCGGCCTGCTCGTCACCTCGTTCCGTGACAGCCGGCGTGACATCACCAGCACGGGGTGGTGGGAAGCCCTGCTGCCTGCCAACTGGGACAGGTTCGGCATCGCCAACTACCAGACAGCCCTCGGTGAGCAGAACAGGCTCGGTGACTACTTCATCAACTCGATCGTGGTGACCCTGCCGGCGGTGCTCATCCCGTTGGCGCTCGCGCTGCTCGCCGCCTACGCGTTCGCGTGGATCGACTTCAAGGGACGCAACATCCTGTTCATCGCCGTCTTCTCGCTGCAGATAGTGCCGATCCAGGTGACGATGATCCCGCTGCTCACCCAGTACGTGAACTGGGGGCTCAACGGGACCTACTGGGTGCTGTGGCTCTCCCACACCATGTTCGGGCTGCCGCTGGCGATCTTCCTGCTGCACAACTTCATGAAGGACATCCCGCCCTCGTTGGTCGAGGCGGCCAGGGTGGACGGCGCGGGGCCCGTCACGGTGTTCTTCAGGATCATCCTGCCGCTCATGACGCCCGCGGTCGCTTCGCTGGGGATCTTCCAGTTCCTGTGGGTCTGGAACGACCTGCTGGTGGCGCTCGCCTTCGCGGGCAACACCCCCAACGTCGCTCCGCTGACGGCGAGGCTGTCCGACATGGTCGGCTCGCGCGGCTCGGCCTGGCACCTGCTCTCCGCGGGCGCCTTCATCTCGATGATCGTGCCGATGGTGGTGTTCCTGGCGCTGCAGCGGTTCTTCGTCCGTGGCCTGCTGGCCGGTTCGGTCAAGGGGTGACTGGAATGCTGGCAGGGATGGGTTCGACGAGCGAGGCGGTGGATGCCTCGTCGGCGGTGCTGTTCGACCTCGACGGGGTGCTGCTGTCCACCGCCGACCTGCACCGCCGCGCGTGGGGTGACCTCTTCACGGGCTGGTTCGCCGAGCACGGGATCGGGCCGCAGTACTCCGACGCCGACTACTACGGCTCGATCGACGGACGGCCGCGGGTCGACGGGGTGGCGGCGGTGCTCGCCTCGAGGGGGGTGGAGCTGCCGCTCGGCAGCCCCACCGACCCCGCGGACGCCGAGACGGTGTGGGGGTTGGGGAACCGCAAGAACGCTGCGTTCGAGGCGCTGCTCGACGCGGGCCCGCCGCCGCCCTTCCCCGACACCGTCGGCGTCCTGCTCCGCCTGCTGCGCGACGGGAAGCTGCTCGCCGTGGTGTCGAGTTCGTACAACGCCAGGCACGTCCTCGAACTGGCGGGCATCGCCGACGCCTTCCACGTCGTCGTGGACGGCCAGGTGGCGAGCCTGGCGGGGCTGAAGGGCAAGCCCGCGCCCGACACCTTCGAGCACGCTGCTGCCGCGCTGCGGGTGAGGCCCGAGAGGGCGGTGGTGGTCGAGGACGCGACCTTCGGGGTCGCCGCGGGGAAGGCCGGCGGGTTCGGCCTGGTCGTGGGAGTGGACAGGGGAGCGGGGGCTGATGCCCTGTTGGAGGCCGGGGCCGACACGGTCATCAGCACCCTCGCCGAACTCGTCCCGCCGCACCATCGCTGGGGAGACGCATGAGCGTCGACCTGCCGGAGGACCCGCTCGACAGGCAGAGGTTCCCCGTCGACCCCTGGGCGCTGCACGAGCGCATCGTGCCCTCGCCGTCCGATTCGCCGCGTGGCGACAGGCTGAGCGCGACGCTGTTCGCCCTCGCCAACGGCTACCTCGGGGTGAGGGCAGACGGTGACGGCACCCGCGAACTGGGGCACGGCAGCTTCGTCAACGGCTTCCACGAGACCTACGCCATCCGTCACGCCGAGGACGCCTACGGTCTCGCGGCGTGCGGCCAGGTGATCCAGGGCGTCCCGGACGTCGCGGGGTTCGACGTGGCCTGCGACGGCGTGAGCCTGGCGGCGCCCGCCGTGGAACGCCAGGAGGCGTCACAGCACCTCGACTTCCGCGACGGGATCACCGAACGGGTCACGGTGTGGGTGCTGCCCGACGGCGGACGGGTGCGGGTCAGGCAACGCCGGATGGTGTCGCTCACGCACGCCAACCTCGCCGTGTTCGACTGCGAGGTGACCCCGCTGGACGCCGCCGCCGACGTGCTGATCCAGCCGCTGTACGCCGAGTCGGAGGCGCTGGCGGCGGGGCTGCCGAGCGGCATGGACCCCAGGCGCACCGAGAGGGCCGAGGGCGGCGGCCTGCTCCCGCTGGCGACAGTCGCCGAACCCGGGCTGGAGATCCACGCCTATCGCTGCCGCAATTCGAGGCTCGCCATGGCCGTCGGCTTCACCTTCCTCACAGAAGGGCCCTCCACGATCCCTCCCGGCACCGCCGGTGGGACGGTTCCCGCCGGCGAGAGCCTGCGCGTGACGACGCTCGCCGCGTACCACACCGAGCAGGTGGACCCGGTGGGCCTGGTCGGGCACGGTCTCGCCGTGGCGTGGGGGACCGAGGACACCGCCGAACTCACCGGCCAGTGCCGGGCCACGCTGGCGCTGGCCGGTGAACTCGGCTTCGAAGGGCTGCTCGACGAGCAGCGGGCCTGGCTGGCGGCGTTCTGGGAGCGCGCCGACGTGCGGATCGAGACCCCGCGGCGGCAGGAGGCCACCCAGCAGGCAGTCAGGTGGGCGCTGTTCCAGCTCGCCCAGGCGTCGGCCCAGGCGAGCGGCCACGGCGTCCCGGCCAAGGGTTTGAGCGGGTCCGGCTACTCGGGCCACTACTTCTGGGACACCGAGATCTACGTCGCCCCGTTCCTCACCTACACCCACCCCGAGGCGGCCCGGGCGCTGCTGGAGTTCCGTCACTCCATGCTGCCCGCGGCCCGGCGGCGGGCAGCGATCATGGACCTCGAAGGCGCCCTGTTCCCGTGGCGCACCATCAACGGCGAGGAGGCGTCGGCGTACTACCCCGCGGGCACCGCGCAGTTCCACATCGACGCCGACGTCGCCTTCGCGGCCTGCCAGTACGCGGCGATCACCGGCGACGACGACTTCCTCGCGGGGGCAGGGATCGACCTCCTGGTCGAGACGGCGAGGATGTGGGTGAGCCTCGGCTTCTGGCAGTCCGACGGCGACGGCCTCTTCCACCTGCACGGGGTGACGGGCCCCGACGAGTACACGGCCGTCGTGGACGACAACCTGTACACGAACGTGCTCGCCCGCTTCAACCTCCGGCGGGCAGCCGACGTGCTCGCCGGGCTCGCCGAGGACGACCCGGCTGCCCACGAGGCGGCGGTCGCGCGGCTGCGCATCTCCGACGCCGAACCGGCCGAGTGGCGGCGCGCTGCCGAGGGCATGTTCGTCCCGTGGAACGCCGAGCGCGGCATCCACCCCCAGGACGCTCACTTCCTCAGCCACCAGCGGTGGGACCTCGCCGCCACCCCCGCGTCCCGCCGTCCGCTGCTGCTGCACTACCACCCGCTGGTCATCTACCGGCACCAGGTGCTCAAACAGGCCGACGTGGTGCTGGCGCTGCTGCTGCGCAGCACCGAGTTCACCGCCGACCAGAAGCTCGCGGACTTCGACTACTACGACCCGCTGACCACCGGAGACTCGACGCTGTCCGCCGTGTCCCAGGCCGTCATGGCGGCCGAGGTGGGGTACGGCGACCTGGCGCTGCGGCACTTCGAGCGGGCGCTGTTCATCGACCTCGCCAACCACCACGGCAACACCGCCGACGGCGTACACCTCGCCTCGGCGGGCGGCATCTGGAGCGTCCTCGTGTGCGGCTTCGGCGGCCTGCGCGACTCCGGCGAGCAGCCGTCGCTCGATCCCAGGCTGCCCGCGGGCTGGGACTCGCTCTCCTTCTCGCTGACCATCACCGGCACGCTGCTGGCGGTGAGGGTCGAGCCCGACTCCGTCACGGTGGAGGCTCGGTCGGGGCCGGGGGTCACGCTGCTGGTGTGCGGCGAGCGGGTCACCGCCCGGCCGGGCGCGCCGGTCACGGTCGCGACCCCCGTCCCCTCGTTTCGTTAGCCAGGGACGCGGGACTGTCCGGCGTCCCCCCTGGTGAGCGGCCAGCCGCCTGGTTCCCGGCGAGCGCTAGCGGGCCGGCGGCCTTCCCAGCACGCACTCGGCGGTCGACTCGCGGCGGACGAGACGGGTGTCGAACACCACGTCGAGGTCGCTGGTGTCGAGGCTCGGGTCCGCCAGCGACTCCAGCAGCAGGGCCGCCGCCCGCGCGCCCTGGTCGTAGGCGGGCTGCGCGATCGTGGTAAGGCCCATGACGTCGCCCAGGGTGTGGCCGTCCATGCCGATGATGGAGATGTCGCTCCCGACGGTCAGGCCGCGCTCCTGCACCGCCCTGAACGCCCCCATCGCCATCTCGTCGGAGGCGGCGAAGATGGCGGTCAGGTCCGGCCGGCGTTCGAGCAGGTCGCGGGCGCACCGCCAGCCGCTGGCGGCGGTGAAGTCGCCCTCGACGTCGAGGCCGTCGGTCGGCCGGCCCGCGGCGGCCATCGTCCGCGTCCATCCCTGGCGACGCCTGGTGGTGGGGGAGAACTCCATGTCGTGCCGGCGTCCGCCGATGTGCCCGATGACGCGATGGCCGAGTTCCAGCAGGTGTTCGGTGGCGCTCACGGCGGCCGCCTCGTCGTCGATGCCGACGAAGGCGAAGCCGGGCTGGTGGACCGACACGAACACCGCGGGCAGGCCGAGCGACCTCACCCTGCCCACCTCGGCCTCGCCGAAGGACATGCTCGCGACGAGCACGGCGTCCACCCTGCCGCGCAGGACGTCGGGGTCGAACTCCTTGCGCGGCAGCGAGATGTCGGGCAGCGAGTAGAGCAGCGCGTCGAAGCCCGCCGCCCGCAGCGTGTGCTCGGCACCTTCGAACGCCGTCGCGAAGAACCAGCGCGAGATGGCGGGCGCCACCAGGCCCACGGTGCGCGTCCTGCCGCTGGCCAGCGCCGAGGCGCTGCGGGAGGGGACGTAGCCGAGCCGGGTCGCGATCTCCTGGACGGCGTCCCGGGTCGACTGGGTGACGCTGGGCAGGCCGCGGAGGGCGCGCGAGACGGTGGCGGTGGAGACCCCCGCCGCCCGCGCGACATCCTCAATGCTCGTAGCCATCACGACAAGTGTGCCTGTCGCCCGGAGAGAATCCCGCCACTTCTCACAGGCTCGCCGTGGGGTTCGGCTCAGGGAAGGGTCAGGGGCTTTTCACGGGCGGCCACTGGTTGTCGGCACAGCCTCGCTGTCTAGGTTGGAGGCATGGGATTTCTTGCCTGGATAGTGATGGGTCTGATCGTCGGCAGTATCGCCAAGGCGATCATGAAGCAGGAGGGCGGCTGGCTGTCGTCCCTCATCTTTGGCGTCCTGGGCGCCATCGTCGGTGGCTGGATCGGTGACTTCCTGCCCTTCGGAAGCGGCGGCAGGCTCGCCTTCTTCTCGCTGTGGTCGTGGATCCTGGCGATCGTGGGCGCGGTCATCGTGCTCTGGGTCTACAGGCTCGTCACGCGCAACAAGAAGGCCTGACGGCCCTGGGCCGCACGGCTGTGGGGCAAGCCACCCCACCTCTCGAACAAGGGGCGCCTCCGGGCGCCCCTTGGCGTTGCGAAACCTCCGGCTACCCTTGGGGGCCAGGGACATCATGAGTGAGAAGCAGCAGAACGACGACAAGCAACCTGTGAAGGTCAGCTTCTCCCTCCCTCAACTCCTCGGCAGCGGCCTCGCGGCGGCCACCGTCGCCTTCCTCGGCTCCAGTCTCGGCACGGCGGGGACCATCGCCGGCGCCGCCCTCGCCAGCGTGGCGGGCGCGGTGGCGGGCACCCTCTACACGGCGGGCCTGGATCGCACGGGACGCCATCTCAACACCGTGATGAAGCGTGGCTGGGACAGGGTGCGCGGTGCCGACCCGTCGGTGGACGTGGAGGCCGACGGCCTCGACCTCGTGATCGAGGAACACGATCCCGGCACCATGGCCCCGGTGCCCGCCGCTTCGGCCCGTTCGACGCGGCCTCGCGCCTGGCGCGCGTTCGCGCTGCGGATCGGCGTCGCGGCGGTGGCGGCCTTCGCCCTCGCCTTCGTGGCGATCACCGCCTTCGAGTTGACCTTCGGCAGGAGCCTCGACGGCGAGCCGGGCACGACTGTCGGCCAGGTGGTCAAGCCGCGTCCGGCGCCCAGCAGCGCCAAGCCCGAGCCCACTGCCACGCCGACGCCGTCCGCGACCTCGACTCCGGCCGTGACGCAGCCGCCGTCGAGCACGCCCCAGCCGAGCCCGACGCCGACGGTCACGTCGACCCCGACCCCCACTCCGACGGTCACGACGCCCGAACCTACGACACCGACGCAGTCGCCTGTCGCGGAGGACCCCGCGGCGACGCCGGCGGCCGTCGAGGGCGCGTCCTGACCGAAGCCCAGCTCCCGACTACCTAGATCGCGGCAGCCGACTACGAAGAACGGCCACCGCCGCTACCGGTTTCGGGAGGGCTGCATGCGAAGTTGCCGCGCCGGTCGTGTATCCCTGACCGCAGGCGCTTCCGCTTGGGTGTGCGAGAGGGCCGGGGTCGCCTCGCTGTGACTCCGTGCTGTGGAAGCGCCGGCGCGCTCGGTGGCCCGGACAGTCCGCTGCCTGGATCCGGCCACCGAGCAGCGTCCGTTTCCGGTCGAGCGAACTCAATCGGCGACGCCCGGTGCCGTTTTCCGGGCCGGGATCGCCCGCGTACTACCAATTCGCGACCTTCGGGGTACTGAGGTCCGGGCCTCCAACTACGTGGATCGGCCTCCCCGGGAGCCGACGGCACCCATCTCGATGCTTCCATTGACCAAGCGCCACCCGGCCTAGCCCGGCGAGCCCACCCCTGAGTGCGCCGCGGACCCCGGCAGCCGGGCAGCACCGCGGAAGGAGCCGAGCATGACGAGCCAGCGCGAGTCGGGTGCCCAGCCCTCGGTCGCCGACCTCGTCGGCTATCTCTGCGACGGCATCAGCGTCCAGCTGGTGGGCCTGCCCGGTTCCGGCAGGTCGCTGCTCGCCCGCAGGGTCGTGGACGAACTGGCCGACCTCGAGTACGACGCGGTGTGGGTCAAGGCGATTGCGCCGCTGCGCGACCGTCCGCTGGCCGCCCTCGCCCTCGCCGGAGTGCCCATCGAACCGGTGCCGGCGTCGGTGTCCACGACGATGGTCGTGGCGAAGGCCGCCGACGCGCTCGGCAGGATCGTCGGCAAGAAACGCGCGGTCCTCGTGATCGACGACGCCGAGCACCTCGACACCGCCAGCGGGGGCGTCGTCCTGGCTGCCCATGCCCGCAAGCCCTTCCCGATCCTCTTCATCGACAGGCCGGGAAGGGACTCCGACGAACTCGTCAGCGCGCTCGTCACCGAATCACAGCCGGGGGTCAGGCTGGCGATGAGCGCGCTCCCGTTCGACGACATCCACCAGCTCGTCCATGACTCCCTGCGTGGCCCCGTCGAACCGGCCGTCGTCGCCAAGCTGGCGATCCTGTCCGGCGGCCTGCCCCGGCTCATCAGGGCGATGGTGGACGCCGCACGGCGGTCGGGGCACCTCGCCAAGACCGGTCAGGTGTGGTGTCTCACGGGGGAGTTGTGGGACGAGCGGCTGGTGCAGGTCATCCGTCCGTTGCTGCGTGGCCTGGCCACCGAGGACCTCGGCGTCCTCGCCGCCGTGGCGCACGCGGGCGGCAACCCGGACGCCGTCGAGGCGGTCGTCACCGCCCGGCCCGACGCTGTCACGAGACTCCGCGAGGCGGGGCTGCTCAGGCT
>JAEWIK010000335.1 GCA_023387135.1 Actinomycetes bacterium
TGAGCGCCTGGGCGAGCTTCAGCGGGGTCTGGCCGCCGAGCTGGACGAGCACGCCTGCAACGGGGCCCGCCTTGGTCTCGGCGTGCACGACCTCGAGGACTTCCTCCAGCGTCAGCGGCTCGAAGTAGAGCCTGTCCGCGGTGTCGTAGTCGGTCGAGACGGTCTCGGGGTTGCAGTTGACCATGACGGTCTCGTAGCCGGCGTCGCGCAGCGCCATGGTCGCGTGCACGCAGGAGTAGTCGAACTCGATGCCCTGCCCGATCCGGTTGGGGCCGCTGCCGAGGATGAGGACCGCCGGCTTCGTGCGCGGCTCGACCTCGGTCTCCTCGTCGTAGGACGAGTAGTGGTACGGCGTGCGGGCGGCGAACTCGGCGGCACAGGTGTCGACTGTCTTGTAGACGGGCCTCACGTTGAGCGCCCAGCGCAGCGCGCGCACGACGTCCGGCGACAGGTTCCGCAACCTGGCGATCTGCACGTCGGAGATGCCGTGCCGCTTCGCGGTCCGCAACAGCCACGGGTCGAGCTCGCCGGCGGTCTTGACCTGCTGGGCGACGTCGTGGATGAGCAGGATCTGGTCGAGGAACCAGGGGTCGATGTGGGTGGCCTCGTGGACCTGGTCGACGGTCGCACCGAGCCTGAAGGCGTTCATGACGCCCTTGAGCCTGCCGTCGTGCGGACGCGAGATCTCCACCAGCAGGGCTTCGAGGCTCTTGCCGATCGGCCCGGTGAAGTCGAAGCCGGCGTTCGCGTCCTCCAGCGAGCGCAACGCCTTGCCGAGCGCCTCGGTGAAGTTCCGGCCGATGGCCATGGCCTCGCCGACGCTCTTCATGTGCGTGGTGAGCGTCGAGTCGGCCGTGGGGAACTTCTCGAACGCGAACCGCGGCGCCTTCACCACGACGTAGTCGAGGGTCGGCTCGAACGACGCGGGGGTCTCGGCGGTGATGTCGTTGGGGATCTCGTCCAGGGTGTAGCCGACGGCCACCTTGGCCGCGATCTTGGCGATCGGGAAGCCCGTCGCCTTCGAGGCCAGCGCCGACGACCGCGACACCCGCGGGTTCATCTCGATGACGATCATCCGGCCGTTGTCGGGGTTGATGGCGAACTGGATGTTGCAGCCGCCGGTGTCGACGCCGACGGCGCGGATGACGGCGATGCCGACATCGCGCATCGCCTGGTACTCGCGGTCGGTCAGCGTCATCGCCGGCGCGACGGTGATCGAGTCGCCGGTGTGGACGCCCATCGGGTCGAGGTTCTCGATGGAGCACACGATCACGACGTTGTCGGCCTTGTCGCGCATGACCTCGAGCTCGTACTCCTTCCAGCCGAGCACCGACTCCTCGATGAGCACCTCGGTGACGGGGGACGCCGCCAGGCCAGTCCCGGCGACCCTGCGGAGCTCGCTCTCGTTGTGAGCGAAGCCGGAGCCGACACCGCCCATCGTGAAGGAAGGACGCACCACCACCGGGTAGCCGAGGCCTTCGGCGGCCGCCAGCACCTCGTCCATCGTGTGGCAGATGGCTGACCGCGCGACCCCGACGTCCACACCCGGGACGTCCAGCGCGGCGACGATCTCCTTGAAGCGCTCGCGGTCCTCGCCCGACTGGATGGCGTCGACCGAGGCGCCGATCAGCTCGACGCCGTACTTGGCGAGCACGCCCGAGTCGTGCAGCGCGACCGCGGCGTTGAGCGCTGTCTGGCCGCCGAGGGTCGCCAGCAGGGCGTCGGGACGTTCCGCGGCGATGACCTTCTCCAGGTACTCGGGCTGGATGGGCTCGATGTAGGTGGCGTCGGCGAACTCGGGGTCGGTCATGATCGTCGCGGGATTGGAGTTGACCAGGATGACCCTGAACCCCTCCTCACGCAGGACGCGGCAGGCCTGGGTGCCCGAGTAGTCGAACTCGCAGGCCTGGCCGATGACGATCGGGCCGGACCCGATGACGAGGATCGAGGAGATGTCGGTGCGGCGTGGCATCAGTGGGCCCCCTTCTCCCCGGTCCGGCGTCTTGCTTCCATCACGTCGGTGAACCTGTCGAAGAGGTAGGCGGAGTCGTGCGGGCCGGCGGCCGCCTCGGGGTGGTACTGGACGGAGAAGCTCAGCAGGTCGCCCTCGCCCGAGCGCAGTTCGAGCCCTTCGACGACGCCGTCGTTGAGGCAGACGTGGGAGACGCGCGCGTCCCCCCACTTCGTCGAGGTCGGCTTGTCGACGGGCGCGTCCACCGCGAAGCCGTGGTTCTGCGCGGTGATCTCGACCTTGCGGGTGGTGAGGTCCATGACGGGCTGGTTGATGCCGCGGTGGCCGTACTTGAGCTTGAAGGTGCCGAAGCCCAGCGCGCGTCCGAAGAGCTGGTTGCCGAAGCAGATGCCGAAGAACGGGGTGCCGTCGTCCAGCACCTCGCGCAGCAGGTCCACCTCCGTGTCGGCGGCGGCGGGGTCCCCGGGCCCATTGGAGAAGAACACCCCGTCGGGACCGACGGCCCTGACGTCGTCGATGCTGGCGTCGGCGGGCAGCACGTGCACCTCGATGCCGCGTTCGGCCATCCGGTGCGGCGACATGTCCTTGATGCCGAGATCGATCGCGGCGACGGTGAAGCGCTTCTCCCCCACCGCCGGCACCACGGCGTGCTCCTCCACAGTCACGTCGGCGACGAGGTTCGCGCCTTCCATCTGCGGGGCCTGGAGGACCTTGGCCAGCAGCTTCTCGGGATCGAGTTCGACGGTGGAGATGCCGACCCGCATCGCACCGCGTTCGCGGAGGTGCCTGGTGAGCGCCCTGGTGTCGAGTTCGGCGATGCCGACGACCCCCTGGCGCTTGAGTTCCTCGTCCAGCGACCGGTTGGAGCGCCAGTTCGACCTGACGCGCGAGAGGTCACGCACGACGTAGCCGGCCACCCAGATCCGGCGGGACTCGTCGTCCTCGTCGTTCCAGCCCGTGTTGCCGATGTGCGGGGCGGTGGCGATGACCACCTGCCGGTGGTAGCTCGGGTCCGTCAGGGTCTCCTGGTAGCCGGACATGCCCGTGGAGAAGACCGCCTCGCCGAAGGTCTCCCCCTCAGCCCCGAAACTCGTGCCTCGAAACGAGCGCCCGTCCTCCAGAACCAACAGGGCTTCGATCTGAGGGCGCGCGTAGAGGCTGCTTGGCATTGAGTTCCTTCACGAGGTGGGGACGCGGCTCGGCAGCGGAGCCGTCCAGACTCTACCAAACGGTCCCGCGGCACCGGCCGAGCCGTATCACGCGGGACGTTCCGGGCCCGTCCCTACGCGGAGCGACGGGCGGCGAGAGCGCCGAGCACCCCACCCAGGAAGCCCGGCGACGCGTCCGTCGACAGCTCCTGGCTCAGGCCCACCGACTCCGCCACGGCGATCTCCGGCGCGACGTCGGTGAACATGATCTCGTAGGCGGCGATGCGCGCCAGGTTCCTGTCGACCCGCGGCATCCGCGCCAGCGTCCACCCAGGGTTCAGGCAGTCGGACACCAGCTCGTCGAGCTCGACCTGGTGCTCCTTGACCCCGCGGACGAGTTCGGTGGTGAACTCCCTCACCGGCGGCTCGTTGAGCTCCTGGTGGGTGGTCAGCACGTCGAGCGCGTCCACCCCGCGGAGGTCGGCCTCGAAGAGGATGTCGAGCGCCCGCTTGCGTGCCTTCGTCCGCGCCG
>JAEWIK010000365.1 GCA_023387135.1 Actinomycetes bacterium
CCCCCGGAGGCCGTCGGCGGCTTCATCGACGGCGAGGCCGGCGAGTAGAGTCACTGCATGACCGATGCCGAGTCCCGCCGCGCCGTGAAGGTGGTACGGGCGGTCGCCAACGAGCGGCTCGAGGGTCTGGTGGTGTCCGAGGAATCCCAGCGGATCGCCGACAATTACGTGGTCGGAAAGGCGTCGGCCAGCGAGACTGCCGCCAGGATCCGGCGCCGCTACGGAATCGCCGAGCCATGACCGAATCTGCCGATCCGTACTTCGATACCGGGATCGGCGACCTTCGCAACCTGCTGGGAGCACGTTCGACTGAGGAACTGCGCGCGTTGGAGCCGCAGATCGTCTTCGCCAACGAGATTGAACTCGTCGAGGCGGGAATCGCGCGCACGAACGACCTGGACGAGTTGCGGGCCATTCACGCCCAGCTGTTCAAGGGCGTCTATGACTGGGCCGGCGAGCTTCGCACTGTCGACCTCCGGAAGAACACCGAGGGTGCTGGCTTCTTCGTGATGGTGGGCTACCTCGAAAGGGCCGCGGGCTTCGTGTTCTCCGAACTGCGGCATGAGAACGGCCTGCGCGCCCTGGACAGGGACCGGTTCGTCGATCGGCTGTCCTACTTCTACGACCAACTGAACTACATCCACCCGTTCCGTGAGGGCAACGGCAGAGCCCAGCGGGTCTTCTGGTCGCGGGTCGCCGACGATGCCGGCTACCAGATCGTGTGGGAGAACGTCGTCGGGGACGAGAACGACCGCGCCTCACGCGCCGCCGCGGAAGCCGATGACAGGACGCTCCTGCTCGCCATGTTCAACCGCATCGTCTCCCCGAACGACTAGGCTCCGCTCGCAGTCAGGCGGCGCCCCAACGAGCGCGGTGGGAGCCGGTTCGTGGTCCCGCGCTCGGCGCAGCTAGACGTGTGGTTGGCTGCGGAGGGCGGCGCGGATGCCGCGCACGTAGTCGGCCGGGCGCTCCCAGGCAGCGAAGTGGCCCCCGGCGCTGAACTCCTCCCAGCCCTGGACGTTGAAGAAGCGCTCCGCGAACTCGCGCGGCGCGTTCACCAGGTCGTGCGGGAACACCGTGAAGAACGCCGGTGCCGAGACCCGAGCCCAGGGCTTGCTCCCGCCTTCCGCGTAGGGAGTGAAGGACGTGCCGATGCTGTCGGTGACCCAGTAGGCGGTGATCCAGGTCAGCAACTCGTCGCGACCGAACACCGACTCGACGTCCCCGCCGCAGTCGGTCCACGACCGCAGCTTCTCCAGGATCCAGGCCGCCAGGCCGGCGGGGGAGTCGCCGAGGGCGGCGGCGATCGTCTGCGGCTTGGTCGACTGTTCGTGCATGTAGCCGCCCTCGGCGGCCTGCCACCGCCGTCCGTAGGCGACGTACTCCTTCTCGGCGTCGGACAGGTCGGTGGGCGGATCGACGAGGAAGTGGTACTGCGACACGTCGGTGAGGTGCAGTGCCACGACCCGTTCCGGGTGGGCTGCGGCGAGCGCCTCGGCGACGTCGCACCCCACGTCGCCCGCCGACACGACGTAGCTGTCGTACCCGAGGTCGGCGATCGCGTCGGCCACGGCGTCGGCAAGGTCGTTCGAGGAGAGGCCGCCTTCGTCTATCGGCAGGGCGAAAGGAAAGCCCGGCAGGGCGGGGACTATCACGTTGACGTCGGTCAGCAGCGGAAGCACGCGTTCGAAGCGCAGGACCGAGTCGGGCCAGCCATGGAGGAGCACGACGGTGTCGGCGTCCGGCCGCTCGGCCCTCTGGTGGATCAGGCGGACTCTCCGGTGCCGCCCCGCCTCCACCCACGGCCACGAGCGAATCCGTGCCTCGTGACGTGTCCAGTCGTAGTCCGTCGCCCAGGAGGCGACGAGATCGGCCAGATAGTCAGGGTCGACGCCGCGCTGCCACGCGGGAGCCTGCGCGACCGGGACGCGGCGGGATCTCAGCAGGCGGTCCCGCAGATCCTGCAGCACCGACGCAGGGACGACGGGTGGTGGCGAGTCGTGCGCTGGCATGGGCCTCCTCGACAGGGGGTGCGGACGCCGATGGCGGGATCAGGAAACCCTAATCCCCTCGGCGGGCCGACGACGAGCCTCGGTCGCCCGTTCGGGTGGTCGCGTTCGGCAGGAGGAGGCCGTCCAGGAGGACGTCGGTCATCGGGGGAGTCTGGTCGCTGCTGTCCCCGGCGTGGGTGTCGGCGAGCCTGCTGAGAGCGCCGATGAGGTCCTCCGCGCGGACGTCGCCGCGGATGGTGCCTGCTTGTGCCCCGGCGTCGAGAATGCGCTGGACCTTCGGCACGAGGACGCCGAGGAACTGTCCCGGGAGGGGTTGATACGCAGGATCGCCGGAGTGCAGGGCGCTGGCGAAGCCTCGCTTGGTCGCGACGAAACGGGCCAGCGCGCCGGACCACAGCCGCAGGGCTTCCGCCGGCGGGTACTCGGCCGCCAAGCGGTCGGCCTCGGCCGCCGTGGCGTCGAGTTCCCTGCGGAAGACGGCGATGATGAGGTCCGAGCGCAGCGGGTAGTTGCGGTAGACGGTGCCCACGCCGACCCCTGCGCGCGCGGCTATGTCGCGCATCGGCGCGTCGACCCCATGTTCGGCGAAGGCGGCCTTCGCGGCGTCGAGCACCGCTTCGGAGTTGCGGATCGCGTCGGCGCGCCGCCGGCGAGGCGAGGCGTCAGCCTTTTCGTCACTGCTCATGGGCAACTCTCGACAAACGGAACACTGTTCCACTAAAGTAGCGGACGGACGTTCCGCTTAGGTGGAGCATACAGCGTCCCCCGTCCCACCTCCAGACGATTGAGGTTCCCATGCACTACCGTCCACTCGGCCGCACCGGCATCCAGGTCTCTCCCTTCGCGCTCGGCGCGATGATGTTCAGCTCGTTCGGCACCAGCGACCAAGGCGAGGTGAACGCCATGGTCGGCCGGGCACTCGACGCCGGCATCAACTTCATCGATACCGCCGACGCGTACGACGGCTCGGAGGAGATCCTCGGCCGCGCACTGAAGGGCAGGCGCGATGAGGTGGTGCTCGCTTCCAAGTTCGCCCGGCCGATCGGTGACGATCCCAACCACCGCGGAGGCTCACGACGCTGGATCATGACGACTGTCGAGAACTCCCTGCGCCGCCTGCAGACTGATCACCTCGACCTGTACCAGATGCACCGTCCCGATCCGGACACCGACATCGAGGAGACCCTGTCGGCCCTCACCGACCTGGTCCGCAGCGGCAAGGTCCGCGTCATCGGGTCGTCAGACATGCCGGCTTCCGAGATCGTCGAGGCGCAGTGGGCCGCCGAACGGCGAGGGTTCGAGAGGTTCCGCACCGAACAGCCGCACTACTCCCTGCTCGACAGGACCGTCGAGCGGGAGGTGCTGCCCGTCGCCCAGCGCTACGGCATGGGCACCGTGATCTGGAGCCCGCTCGCCAGCGGCATGCTCACCGGACGGGTGCGACGCGGGCAGGAGACCGACCTGCGCCGCACCAGGCTCTTCCAGGCCCTGCGCGACGAGCGTCGCATCGACGCCGTCGAGCAGTTCGTGCCGCTCGCGGCCGAGGCGGGCCTGTCGCTGACCCACCTGGCGCTCGCCTTCGTGATAGCCCACCCCGGCGTGACCGCCGCGCTGCTGGGGCCGCGCACCATGGAGCAACTGGACGATCTGCTCGCGGCGAGCCAGGTGGTTCTCTCCGACGACCTGCTGGACAGGATCGACGAGATAGTCCCGCCGGGCACCGGCGTGGGCCGCATGGACCAGGAGTACAACACCCCCGCCATCGGATCGGCGGAGTTGCGTCGCCGCCCCGTCCGAGAGCGCGCGGCTCGGTAGAAGCGGCCCAGAGCGGCGAAGCCGAGCTTGCGGGACAGCGGGAACACTCCGGATGAGGTGCAGGCGTGTTTGGGCTGCCCTCTCCCCGTCAGTTGACCGACAGCAATGCGCTGTCTGCACTCCCTGAAGGCCAAGCTCGCCGGTCCGCGTGCAGGGCGCCACCTGCCAGAGGGTCACCCGATTGCGGTGGCATCACTGCGGCCCGCAGCTGCTCTGCTAGCTTGAGGTACCGTGACCCGCCCTTCAGGCGCCTGCCGGCTTGGCCTGCACCAGGTGAGCAGTTGTGCCATCTGGCCTTCGGCGTGTTAAGTCATGGCTACACTGGGCAGCGAAGGTCGGTCTCGGTCCCGTCGTCGGGCGCGAGAGTCCTTGCTGAAGGCAGGTGAGAAGGCATCCGTGGTTGCAGTGATCCTCCCGGACGGCAGTTGCCCCGCGGAAGAGTTCTTGGAGGAGGTCCGGATCGCGCAGTTCGACTCTCGGATCGAAGCCTACTGTGCGATGGGATCGCTTCGAACACCGATATTCATGAATAAGGCAAGCAGTGACAAAGAGAAGCCGACGGTGTGGGAGATAAAGGCCGACAAGGGCCCTGGGTATAGGCTCTACGGTGTTCGACTGGACCGCAGGTTCGTCGCAACGCACGGTGGCCGCAAGAGGAAGTCAGCGGGCCTGAAGCAAGAAGTTGAAAGGGCGCGAGCCATCTACAGAGAATGGCAGGAGCAGCAATGAACGGTGATTGGCGGAATTCGCCAGAGGTTCAGCGCGAGATCGCTGAAGATCGTCTCTTCGTCGATGTGGTGGAACACATCACGCGAGCCATGGAGCTTCGCGGCGTTGCTCGGTCCGAACTGGCGAACATGTGCGGCGTGAGCAGGTCGGAGATGTCTCAACGGCTTAGCGGTTCGAGAAACCTGACGTTGAAGGTCGTAGCTGGCACACTCCACGAGCTTGGGTTCGGTCTCGAGGTAGGTCTGGTCGATCGCCAGAACAAGAACCGCGTTGAGCGCCTCCGGGACTACGAAGGCGAGTGGGAGTTCGAGCATCGTGGGAACGTGATCGACCTGGACGGCTACAGGACCTGGTCCGAGAGCGTTGGGGTTTCCGACGAGCGACCCCGCGTTCGCGTGTGGGGGTGACGCGGTGGGTTTTCCGTCGCCGGCAATTAACTTGCTGCTCTGTCGCTATGCGACCACGGTTGACAACCGACTCTTTCTAAATGATGCAGGGTTGGTGGACGCTCCGCCGAGTTCCAGATTCGATTGGTACATCGCTGGAGCTCTGGATCTGCCCGTCGCCGCGATTAGGGAGGGTGGCCAACTGAGGGTGGTCGACGATGACGGCCAGGTCATCGATGACGAGAAGCTGAGCGTGGATTTCCGCACGGAGTTCGATTCCGACACTGATTTGGATGAGGTCGACTCGGAAGCGATGGCGCGCGTCAATGTGG
>JAEWIK010000057.1 GCA_023387135.1 Actinomycetes bacterium
AGCTGGCGGCGCGCGAGCTGTCCAACCCCCTCATCGGGATCACCGGGACCAACGGCAAGACCACGACCACCGAGCTCACCGCCCACCTGCTGCGCGCCGGCGGGCTGGCCGCCACGGCCTGCGGCAACCAGGGCACGCCGCTCGCCGGCCTCGTCGACGCGGCCGACCCGTCGGCCTGGCTCGTGGTGGAGTGCTCGAGCTTCCAGCTCGAGGACGTCGAGCGCTTCCGCCCGCGCGCCGGCGCCCTGCTCAACCTCGCCCCCGACCACCTCGAGTGGTACGCGGACGCCGCGGCGGCGGATCCTGCCGCCGGCGACCCCGGCGCCGCCGCGATGGCGGCCTACGCCGCCGACAAGGCACGCATCTACGAGCGGGTCACCAACTCCTGCGTGTACAACGTCCAGGACCCCGCCACCGAGACGATGGTGGAGGAGGCCGAGGTCGTCGAGGGCGCGCGGGCGATCGGCTTCACGTTGGGCATCCCGGCGCCGTCCATGCTCGGCGTCGTTGACGACCTGCTGGTCGACAGGGCGTTCATCGCCCAGCGCCGGGACTCGGCTGTCGAACTCGCCAAGGTCGCGGACGTCGTCCCGAACGCCCCCCACAATGTCGCCAACGCGCTGGCTGCCGCCGCGCTCGCCCGCTCGTTCGGGGTGCCGCCGCAGGCCGTCGCCGCAGGACTGCAGAACCTCACCCTCGGCGGGCACCGCATCCAGCAGGTGGCGGAGGTGGACGGGGTCAGGTTCGTCGACGACTCCAAGGCGACCAACCCGCACGCCGCGGCCGCGTCGCTGTCGGCCTTCGACTCGGTCGTGTGGGTGGCGGGCGGCCAGGCCAAGGGCACGACGTTCGACGACCTCATCCAGCGTTTCGGCAACCGGCTGAGGGGCGCGGCCCTGCTCGGCGTCGACCGGCAGGTCATCGCCGACGCGCTTGCCCGACACGCGCCGGATGTCCCGGTGTTCGTGACCGACGCAGGCGACGATGGGGCGATGCAGCAGGTAGTGGAGTGGGCGGCGTCCCGGGCTCTCCCGGGTGACGTCGTGCTGCTCGCTCCCGGTTGCGCCTCACGTGACATGTACATCGACTACGCCGCGCGCGGTGACGCTTTCGCCGCCGCCGTCGCGGCCTGGAGGACGAGAAGATAGGAGGCAGTAGCCAGTGACGATCCTCACTTCCCCACTTTCAGTGGATCGTCGCGGGCAGTCGCCGGCAGCCGGTAGCGATACCGCCCGTCGTCGCAGTCTCGTGGTCGAGTGGCTCGCCCATCCGCAGGCGAGTTTCTACCTGGTGCTCGTGCCGGCAGTGCTCCTGCTCGGTCTCGGCACCCTCATGGTGTTGTCGGCCTCCAGCGTCTACGCGGAGGTCAGGTTCGACGACGCCTACTACTTCCTCAAGCGGCATGTGGTGTTCCTGGTGCTCGGCGGCATCGCCGCGGGGGTGCTCGCCCTGAGCTCGGTGCAGCGCCTCAAGATCTTCGGCTGGCTGGTCGTCGTCGGTGCCTTCGTCGCGCAGTTGATGACCTTCACCAGCCTCGGCTGGGCGAAGAACGGCAACAAGAACTGGGTCGACCTCGGTGTCCTCGGACGCATCCAGCCGTCGGAGTTCGCCAAGCTCGCCATCGTGCTGTGGGGCGCCGACGTGCTGGCCCGCAAGTACAAGCTGCTCGGCCAGCCGCGGCACCTGCTGGTCCCGTTCGTCCCTGTCGCGGCGTTGCTGATCGGGCTCGTCGTGCTGCAGCGCGACCTCGGCACCGGCATGGTGCTGGGCGCGATAGTGCTCGCCGTGCTGTGGTTCGTGGGGTCGTCGTGGAAGGTGCTCGGCTCGATCCTGGGGATGGTCGGCGCCGTGGTCGGGGCGCTCGTCATCACCAACGCGCACCGCATGGACAGGATCCTCGGCTTCCTCAACCCCGACGCCGACCCGCTCGGCGTCAACCACCAGCCGATCAAGGCCATGATGGCCCTGGCCTCGGGTGGCTGGTGGGGCCTCGGGCTGGGAGCCAGCCGGCAGAAGTGGGGCGGCCTCGTCGAGTCCCACACCGACTACGTGCTCGCCGTCATCGGCGAGGAGCTCGGCCTCGTGGGGACGCTGGTCGTGCTGGCCCTGCTGCTCGTCCTCGGCTACGCCGGCTTCAGGATCGCCATGCGCTCCGACATCCTGTTCTGCAGGTTCGCCGCCGGCGGCCTCAGCTCGTGGCTGATGATCCAGGCCCTCGTCAACGTCATGGTCGTGCTGCGCATGGTGCCGGTCCTCGGCGTCCCGTTGCCGCTGCTCTCCTACGGCGGTTCGGCGCTGATCGCCAACCTCTGCGCGGTCGGCATCCTGCTGGCCTGCGCGCGCCAGGAGCCCGCCGCCAGGGCGCTCTCCAGCCGGCGCAAGCTGCGCAGGTCGGTCCAGGTCTCGGCAGTCCTCCCCGGTGGCCGCCGGTAGCCTGAGCAGCGTGAACATCATCCTCGCCGGCGGCGGGACGGCGGGGCACACCTCGCCCCTCATCGCCACTGCCCAGCAACTCGTGCGCCTCGACCCATCGGCCAGGCTGCTGTGCGTGGGCACCCCGAAGGGGCTGGAGTCACGCGTGATTCCTGAGGCGGGCCTGGACCTGGCGCTGATCCCTCCGGTGCCGCTGCCGCGCCGTCCCACCCTCGAACTGTTCGCCGTGCCGGCCCGGCTCGCGGGAGCGGTGAAGCAGGCGTCCGCGTTGCTGCGCGAGCACCGGGCAGACGTCGTGGCGGGCTTCGGCGGCTACGTGTCGCTGCCGGTGTACCTGGCGGCGCGCCGCGCCGGCGTGCCGGTCGTCCTGCACGAGCAGAACGCGGTCCCAGGCCTCGCGAACAAGGTGGCGGCCAGGTTCGCCAGGCACGTCGCCGTCACCTTCCCCGACACCCGGCTGCCGCACGCCGAGTTCGTCGGGCTGCCGGTGCGCGAGGCCATCGCCGGGCTGGACAGGGCCGCCGCCCGGGACGCCGCCAGGGCCGGTTTCGGCATCGGGGGCGACGGGCCGGTCCTGCTCGTCAGCGGCGGCTCCCAGGGAGCCCGCAGCATCAACCTCGCGCTCGCGGGCATCGTCGACGACCTGTTGCGCCACGGCGTGAACGTCCTCCACGTCCTCGGCCAGGCGAACGTCACGAGCGAGACTGTGAGACGGAGCGACGCCGCCACGGGGGCCGCGTACGTCCCGCTCGCCTACGTGGACGCCATGCAGGACGCCTACGCCGCCGCCGACCTCATGCTGGGGCGATCGGGTGCCGGCACCGTGATGGAGACGGCGATGGTGGGCCTGCCGACGATCTTCGTCCCGCTGCCGCACGGCAACGGCGAGCAGGCGCGCAACGCCGGTTTCCTCGTCGAGGCCGACGCTGCCGTCCTCATCCCGGACTCCGACCTGGGGACGG
>JAEWIK010000094.1 GCA_023387135.1 Actinomycetes bacterium
TCACCCGACGTGACCTCCGTCGAATGGGCATCCCATGCGGCAACCGGCACGGCTTCGGTCCAGTCCCTGCCCAACATGTCAGCGAGCTCGCCGCCCGTCCGCCCCTCGGCGAACGTCACCGGGACCGGCTGGGCGTCGGTCTCGACGACACCGTCCTCGGCGAGCGTTGCAAGGATCTCGCTGTAGGCGGCGTACGCCCCGAGATTGCTCCAGTGAGTGTCGAGTTGCCGGTAGACCTTGCCCTTTCCCTTGGCGGCCAGCACCGCCGACTTGAGATCGATAGTCTTCACTCCCGCACGCGAGGAGAGGGTGTCGAGCAGGGTGTCGGCGGCGGTGACCCCGACCTTCAGTCCGTCCTTACGCATGAATTCGGGATAGACGGTCGTCTTGGCAGGCGGGATTCCTACGTAGTAGTCGACACCGAGCCCGTCGTAGTAGTCGACGACCTTCTGCTGCGCCACGGACGCCAGGTTCAGCGCCTTTTCGCTGAGGTGGAAGTCGGGTTCCGGCAGCCTGAGGTTGACGCCGAGGTTCAGGTAGAGCCAGCCCTGCTTGCCGATCTCCACCCGGGTGTCGGTCGAGACTCCCTGAGCCAGCATCTGGTCCTCGCGTACCCTCGGCAGGTACGTCACTGCGACTGTGAGGCCCATCGCCAGCGCGAAGATGAGCAGCGTCGTCCACGGCCTCTTGCGCAACCACGACGAGTATCTGATGGGGTTCTCGACCAGGTAGTAGCTGCCTGCCGCGAGGGCCATGCCGATGGCGATGACGAGAAGACCCGACGCCAGTCCGGGGCGTGCTCCCGCCTGAGCGGTCCAGATGATGATGACCGGGAAGTGCCACAGGTACAGGCTGTAGGAGGTGTTGCCCACCCATTGCACGGGAGGCAGTTCACTGAGTTGCCTGAGATAGAGGGTGTCGGGCAGCGGCCCCGACATGATCAGCAGAGCCGAGGCCCCGGTGGGAATCAGCGCGGCGAGGCCGGGAAATGCCGTCGCGTCGTTGAACCCGAAGGTCGCATAGGCAACGAGGCCCAGAGCCGCGATACCGAACACCGTCCGAGCGGCGCGTGGGAAACCGAAACCGACAGGGATGAGCGCGAGCAACGCGCCGATCCCGAGCTCCCACAACCTGGCGGTCGTGACGAAGTAGACGGTCGGGTCGACGCCCGCGAGCCTCAGCGAGTAGGTGAAGGAGGCGACGACCAGCACCAGGAAGACGCCGAGCAGAGCCAGCCTCGCCGGGCGGGTCAAGCGTGAGCCGGCGGGCGGCTCGACCGCGTTCCGCCGCAGCCGCCAGAGGACGAGCATCACAACCGCGATCAGGACGGGCCAGATCAGGTAGAACTGCTCCTCGACGGCGAGGCTCCAGTAGTGCTGGTAGATCGTCGGGTCGTTGGTCGGCGCCAGGTACTGCACTGACTGACCGGCCAGCACCCAGTTGATCGTGTAGAGCGTCGCGGCCACGGCGTCGTTCGCGGTCCTGTGGAGCTCGGTGGGTGGTAGCAGGAAGGTTGCGGCGACACAGGTCGCCGTGATGGCGACAAGGCTGGCGGGCAGGATGCGTCGCACGCGACTCGCCCAGAACCCGTGGAGGCTCAACCTCCCGGTGCGGTCGACCTCGCGCAGCATGTTGCCCGTGATGAGGAAGCCCGACAGGACGAAGAACACGTCCACGCCGACATAGCCGCCAGGGAACCTCGTGGGCCACACGTGGTACGCCACGACGGCGAGCACGGCGACCGCCCGCATCGCCTGGATCTCGGGCCGGAAGCCACGACGCGTCGCCTCACGATCGCCTGCCGCGGGGGCCGGGAGCTTGACGACCGGTGTCGCGGCCGTGGTGTCACTCATGGGGCTCCTTGCGGGCGGGACGACGGCACAGCACAGTCATGTCTACCCCATCCGTGAGCCACCCGCGAAAGCCACTCCCCTCACGGACGGCATGACCGGCAACCCGCGTCCTCGGGCAGCGGGCGAGTGGGGTCGCTCCTAGTAGTAGTAAGGGAACTTCGACCAGTCGGGGGGACGCTTCTGGAGGAAGGAGTCCCTGCCTTCCACTGCCTCGTCGGTCATGTAGGCGAGCCTGGTGGTCTCGCCCGCGAAGACCTGCTGGCCTACCAGGCCGTCGTCGATGGCGTTGAAGGCGAACTTGAGCATGCGCTGGGCGGTCGGCGACTTGCCGCAGATCTTCGCCGCCCACTCCAGGCCGACTGTCTCCAGGTCGTCGTGCTGCACCACGGCGTTCACCATGCCCATGCGGTGCGCGTCCTCGGCGGTGTAGGTGTCGCCCAGGAAGAAGATCTCGCGAGCGAACTTCTGGCCCACCTGACGGGCGAGGTAGGCCGAGCCGAAGCCCGCGTCGAAAGACCCGACGTCGGCGTCGGTCTGCTTGAACCGCGCGTGCTCGGCCGAGGCGAGGGTCAGGTCGCAGACGACGTGCAGCGAGTGCCCGCCGCCCGCCGCCCAGCCGTTGACGAGGGCTATCACCACCTTGGGCATGAACCTGATGAGGCGTTGCACCTCGAGGATGTGGAGCCTGCCCAGACGGGCGGCGTCCTGACCCGCGGTTTCCTGCCCGGACGGCTCGTCGCCTTCCCGGTACTCGTAGCCGGCCCGGCCGCGGATGCGCTGGTCACCGCCCGAGCAGAAGGCCCAGCCGCCGTCCTTGGGCGAGGGGCCGTTGCCGGTCAGCAGCACGCACCCGACGTCCGACGACGTCCGCGCGTGGTCGAGGGCCGTGTACAGCTCGTCCACGGTGTGCGGACGGAAGGCGTTCCTCACCTCGGGCCTGTTGAAGGCGATCCTCACGGCGGGCACGTCGACGGCCCTGTGGTAGGTGATGTCGGTGAACTCGAACCCGGGGACGTCACGCCACTTCTCGGGCTGCCAGGGGCCTGTCATGGGCTCAGGTTATCCCGCCGCCGCTGTAGCATCAGGCAGCGTGACTACCGCCCCACCAGCGACGGCCGGTGACCGCGAGGCGTGGCTGCTGGCCGCCGGCCCACGAGCCCTCCTGCGGCAGGTCCGCACCGGCAAGGGTTCGGTGGTGCTCGCGCTGTCGATCCGCCCCGGCACCCTCACCAACACCGTCTCGGCGATCACGCTGCGGTTCACCGCACCCGGGGCCGCCGACGTGCTGCACGACCTGCCCGTGTTCCCGCTCTACGCCAGGCAGTGGGCCATCGACGTCACGGCGGGGCTCGCGTCGGCCGCCTTCGCCGCCGCCGGACGCTGGCAGTGCGAGGTGGTTCTGCAGGACGCCTCCGGCACCACCACCGTCCCCCTGCGGGCTGCCGAGCGCGAGGCCTTCTCCCTCGGCGGGTTCCCCGATCTCGACGCGCTGGTGAGCGACTGGGCCTTCGTCCCGGGAGAGGACTGACATGCAGCAGGTGCTCGTCTTCCCGCGCTGGCGGAGCAATCCGTACCTGAACATGCTGTACGTCGGGGTCCGCGCCGAGGGCTGGCGGATGCGCGGCTCGCGTCACCTCCCCGAGTTCGTCGAGACCCTGGCCAAGCTGGAGGCGGGCGACGTCGTCCACGTCCACTGGACCCACCCCATCTGCCAGTCCCGACCCGACGAGGCGTCGGCCCGCACGGCGCTCGACTCGTTCAAGGACGCCGTCGAGGCGGCGACCGGCCGTGGCGTGAGGCTCGTCTGGACTGTCCACAACCAGCTCCCGCACGCCACGCAGTACCGCGAGCTCGAACGCGAACTCAGCGCCTTCCTGGCGGCGACCGCCTGGCGCATCATCCAGCTCAACCGCGAGACCCGGGCCGCCGTCGCCGCCGACTTCGATCTCCCCGCCGAGAAGCTGGTCACCCTGCGGCATGCCAGCTACCGGGGCATCTACGCCCCGGCGCCCAGCCAGGCCGCGGCGCGCGCGGCGCTCGGGGTGCCTGCGGGCTCGCCGACCATCGCCTTCGTCGGGCAGATCCATCCGTACAAGGGGGTCGCCACGCTGCTGGCGGCGGCGGGCAGGCTCGCCGAGCAGATCCCCGACCTCACTGTGCTGCTCGCCGGCCGCACCGCTGACGACCAGCTGGCGGCGCTGGAGGAGGCGCTGCCCGCGGGCGTCAGGGTCATCCGCCACCACGAGTACGTCCCGGACGACGAGCTGGGGACGTGGTTCGCCGCCGCCGACCTGATGGTCTTCCCCTACCGCAGGGTGCTCAACTCCGGCAGCCTGCTCGCCTCCGCCACCTTCGGACGTCCGGCGATCCTCCCCGGTGAACAGCACCTCGTCGCCGAGTTCGGGGACCAGGAGTGGGTGTCGTTCTTCGACCCGTCGGACGACTCCGCGGCCGGCCTCGCCGACGCCATCGCCCAGGCACTGCCGACCGCCGCCGAGCGGCGCGCCGCGGCGACCTCCTACGCCCTGGAGTACACGACGTACGACATGGCGTGGGACTACTTCGACATCCTCGCCGGCGAGACGCCGTCGGGACGCCAACGCGCCGTGGGAGCCGGGCCGGCCGAGGACCCCGAGCTGTCGGTGGTGATTCCCACCCACGACATCGAGGACTACGTCGACGAACTGCTGCGCAGCGTCAGGTCGTCGACGGGGGTGAGGCTGGAGATCATCGTCGTCGACGACGCCTCCTCCGACGGCACCTGGGACGTCGTGCAGCGCCACGCGGCGGTTGACCCTCGCGTGCGGGCGGTGCGTTCGCCGGGAGCCGGCGGCGGCCAGGCGCGCGACTACGGCGTCGAGCTGGCGCGCGGGGAGTACCTCGCCTTCGCCGACGGCGACGACCTCGTCCCCCCGCGGGCGTACTCCCGCATGCTGGCGGCCGCCCGCCGCGACGACGTCGACCTCGTGGTGGGCAACTTCGTGAAGTTCACCACGACGGCGATCTGGGCGTCCGACCGCACCTACACCTACGCCAAGGAGCGGCACGGCGTGAGCCTCGGCGACGCCCCCGGCATCGTCAGGCACCGCGCCTGCTGGAACCGGGTCGTGCGGCGCGCGTTCTGGCAGCAGCACGTGCTGCCGTTCCCGGGGGTCCCGCGGTCCAACGACATCGTCGCGCTCACGAGCGCCCTCACCGCCGCCGGACGGATCACAGTCGACCCGGGGATCGCCTACGTCTACAGGGTACGCCCGGGCGAGGGCTCGATGCTGTCGGGCGTCGGAGGCACAGCGGCGACGGTGAGCTACCTCACCGAGGAGACCACCTGCGCGAGACTCGTCGCGCAGGTCGACGACCCGGCGGTGACCCACGACTACTGGGACGGCGTGCTCAGCGCCGACACCCGCTACCACCTGCTGCCCTATCTCAGGCAGGCACCGGAAGACCCCGCCGGGAGCGAGGACGTCAGGAAGTGCCACGCCGCGTTGCTGGCCCTGGCACCGGCCGCCGCCCTCACGGCGCTCGCGCCCGAGTTGCAGGCGGCACACGCGCTGCTGCGGACCGGCGACCTTGCGGCGGGCGCCGCGCTGGCGGCGCACCTCGAAGAGGTCAGGGAGCTCACCCCGTCCGAGCGGGACGAGGTGGTGGCCGCCGCCGGCGCCACGGGACAGCTCTCGTCCGAGGCCCTCCGGGGGTTGCGCGACACGCTCTCCCCCGCCCCGGCGAAGCCCCGCCCGGCGTCCAAGGTTCGCGGGTTGCTCCGTCGGGTGAAGCGCCTGCTCGGCAGCCGTTGACAGACCCCGCGACGCCCACCCGCGCCGGCAATCGCCTGTAGCATCTGAGACCGTGACAGCAGCAGGTGCAGCAGGCGCCCGGACGGGAAGCTGAGGTGCACCGCCTCCACGTCTTCCCGAAATGGAAGAAGAACCCCTACCTCAACATGCTGTACCTCGGCGCGCGCGCCGAGGGCTGGTCGGTCCAGGGGTCCTACCGTCCGCACCAGTTGTACGCGGCGTTGCCGGGCCTGCGGGAGGGAGACGTCGTCCACATGCACTGGACGAACCCTGTCTGCCAGGGCATGCCCGACGAGGCCGAGGCACGCAGGTCGCTGACTGACTTCAAGCGCGAGATCACCGCCGCCGTCGCCCGTGGGGTGAGGCTCATCTGGACCATCCACAACCAACTCCCGCACGACGTGAGGTACCGCGACCTGGAGGTCGAACTCGCCGCCTTCCTGTGCGAGACGGCGTGGCGGGTCGTCCAGCTCAACAGCCACACCGGCGAGGCCGTCGCCGACGTCTACACGGTGCCGCCCGCCAAGCTCGTCACGCTGCGGCACGCCAGCTACCTGGGCGTCTACCCGCCGGCGCCGACCGCCGTCGAGGCGCGGGCGTCCCTCGGGGTGGCCCCCGACGCCCCCACCCTCGGGTTCGTCGGGCAGATCCGTCCCTACAAGGGGATTCTCACCCTGCTGGAGGCGGCGGGCAGGTTGGCTTCCCGCGTCGAAGGGCTCACCCTGCTGCTCGCCGGGAGCACCACCGCCGAGCACCTCGCCGAGGTCGAACAGGCACTGCCGACAGGCATCAGGACGGTCCGCTTCCACGACTTCGTGCCCGACGCCGACCTGGGGACGTGGTTCGCCGCGTCCGACCTGATGGTCTTCCCGTACCAGCGCGTGCTGAACTCGGGCAGCCTGCTGTTGTCGGCCACCTTCGGCAGGCCGTGCGTGATGCCCGCCGAGCCCCACCTCGTCGGGGAGTACGCGGGCGAGTCGTGGATCAGCTTCTTCGACCCCGAGCACGCGGCGGCAGGCTCGCTCGCCGAGACCATCGCCGCGGCCCTGCCGGGCGCCGTCGACCAGCGCGCCGCCGCGCACAGGTTCGCCGCCGACTACACCACCGCCGACATGGCGTGGGACTACCTCAGGATCCTCGACGGGACAGTCGCCTCATGAGCGCGCCAGTGCTGACCGTGGTCTTCACCCCGCAGGGCGCACCCGCCACCGACTCCCTGCTCCTGATCCTGCGGCAGGGTGCCGTCGGCGAGGTCGTCATCGTCGGGGACGCCGGCTCCACCCGGTGGGCCGCCGCCGACCCACGCGTGAGGTACGTCGGATGGCGGGGCAGCCTCGGAGCCGCCCGCAACGACGGTCTGGCAGCGGCCCGCGGCAGGTACGTCGCGTTCGTCGATGCCACCTCCCTGGTGACCGATGGCGCCTACGACGCGCTGGTCGGCAGCCTCGAGGAGTCGGGGTCCGACCTCGCGACCGGACCGGTCGTGGTGATCGGCGACCAGTCACCGAGGCGGGCACCGGTGCCGACGTCGGCCGACGCCGTGCGCCACACGAATCTCGCCGACGAC
>JAEWIK010000114.1 GCA_023387135.1 Actinomycetes bacterium
CGGTCAGCCCGTGCCGGGCGAACAGCGAGCCGTAGTGGCCGACGAGCAGCCCCTGGCCCACCGAGGCGGCCGCCTGCTGGTTGGCGAGGTCGTGCGGACGCTGCCGCATCCGCAACGGACGCATTCCCGACGCCATCGCGCCCGACGACACCAGCACCACGTCCTGGCCGCGCTCGCGGGCGGCGGCGAGGGCGTCGACGATCACCTCCATGCGGACGGGGTCGAGGGCGCCGTCGGGACCGGTCAGCGACGACGAGCCCACCTTGACGACGATCCGGCGCGCGCCAGTGAGCTGAGCCCGTGGGGTCGAGGACGACTCCAGCAGGCTCTTGGCGCGCTTATTCATCCTCGTCGTCCTCCAGGCCTTCGGCGGCCAACCTCGTCAGCTTCTCCGCCTCCCGCTCGGCATGATATTCGGCATCCTTGATCTTGCGACGGGCCGCCGCCGGGCGTGGGACGTTGAGCCGCTGGTCCTCGCCGCGACGCGCCAGGATCTCCGCGCCGATCTCGATCTGCGGCGCGAAGTCGAACACCACCGCGTCATCGCCGCCGATGGCGACGGCATCGCCCGCCTGCGCACCCAGGGCGAGCAGTTCCTCCTCGATGCCGAGCCGCGCGAACCTGTCGGCGAGGTAGCCCACGGCCTCGGCATTGCCGAAGTCAGTCTGCCGCACCCACCGCTCGGGCTTGGTGCCGCGCACCCGCCACACGAAGCCGCCGGCGCCGTCGCCCTGCCGGGCGATGGTGAACTCCGGCCCCGCCTGGACGGGCTCGGGCCGGATGACGATCCGTTTGGGCTCCTTGGCGGGCTCGGCCTTGCGCTGCTCGGCCACCAGCTCGGCGAGGGCGTAGGTGAGGCTGTTGAGGCCGGTGCCGTCCTTGGCGGAGACGGGGAACACCCGCAGGCCGCGGGCTGCCAGTTCGGGGGTGACGATCTCGGCGAGTTCTGCCGCGTCGGGCACGTCCACCTTGTTGAGCACCACCAGCCGCGGCCGGTCCTCCAGGCCGCCGTGGGCAGCGAGTTCGGCCTCGATCACGTCGAGGTCGGTGAGCGGGTCACGACCCGGTTCGTAGGTGGCGCAGTCGATGACGTGGACGATCGCCCGGCAGCGTTCGATGTGTCGCAGGAAGTCGTGGCCGAGGCCGCGGCCGAGGCTCGCGCCTTCGATGAGCCCCGGCACGTCGGCCACCGTGTAGGTGACGCTGCCTGCCACGACGACGCCGAGGTTGGGCACCAGCGTGGTGAACGGGTAGTCGGCGATCTTGGGCCGGGCCCTGGAGATCGCGGCGATGAGCGACGACTTGCCTGCGCTGGGGAACCCGACCAGCCCGACGTCGGCGACGACCTTGAGCTCGAACTGGATGGTCCGGCTCTCACCCTCCTCGCCCAGCAGCGCGAAGCCGGGCGCCTTCCTGGTGGAGGACGCGAGGGCCGCGTTGCCGAGGCCGCCGCGTCCGCCTCCTGCCACCACGACCTCGGTGGTGGAGCCGGTCAGGTCCGCCAGCACCTCGCCGGTGTCGGAGTCGCTGACGACGGTGCCGTCCGGCACGAGCAGGACGACGTCCTCGCCGTTGGAGCCGTTGCCGAAGTCGCCGCGACCGGGCTGGCCGTTCTGCGCCTTGCGCTGCGACTGCCTGTGGTACTCGACGAGCGTGGTGAGGTTGGGGTCGACCCTGATGATGATCGAGCCGCCGTTGCCGCCGTTGCCGCCGTCGGGACCGCCGAGCGGCTTGAACTTCTCACGGTGGACAGACGCGCACCCGTGGCCGCCGTTCCCTGCGACGACCCTGAGGGTCGCGCGGTCGACGAAGGACGGGATGGCCATGAATGCTCCTGACGGCGGGGTCTGACGAGTCTATCCGGCTCGGGCGACACAATGCTCGGGCCGCCCGCCGGGCCTGGCGGCGATTCGGGATGCGGCGCCTACAACGCGGCGTCGATCTCGGCCCTGGTCGGCATGGAACTCGTGGCGCCCGGCCTCGTGACGGCGATGGAGGCCGCCGTCGTGGCCACGGTCAGCGCGTGCTGCATGTCGGCGCCCTCGGCGAGCAGCGCCACCAGCACGCCGACGAAGGTGTCCCCCGCCGCCGTCGTGTCGACCGCGTGGACGCGGCGACCCGGCACCTCGGCGACCAGCCGTCCGCCGGCCGCCAGCAGCGCCCCGTCGGCGCCCAGCGTCACCACGACCTCCTTGCAGAGCTCGCTCAGCGCCTGCGCGGCGGCGGCGGGGTCGTCCAGGCCGGTGAGGATGCACGCCTCGAGTTCGTTGGGGACGAGCAGGTCGACGTTCGCGAGCAGGGCGGCGTCCAGCTTGCGCGCGGGCGCCGGGGTCAGCACCGTGCGCACCCCTGCCTCCCTCGCGCGCGCCAGCGCGGTCCCGACGGTGACCACGTCGAGTTCGAGCTGGGTGACCAGCCAGCCCAGCCTGCCGAGCGTCGCAGTGGTGAGCTGGTCGGCGCTGGTCAGCAGGTTGGCCGCCGACACCACGACGATGCTGTTCTGCCCCTCGCCGTCGACGGTGATGTGGGCCGTCCCCGTCACTCCCTCGCGGCGCAGGCCTTCCACCCTCATGCCCTCGCGCACCATGAGCGCGGCGAGTTCGTCGCCGTAGCCGTCGGTGCCGACGGTCCCGATGAACTCGACGGCACCGCCCGCGCGGGCGAGCGCGACGGCCTGGTTGAGTCCCTTGCCGCCCGGGACCGTGGTGAAGGACGAGCCGAAGATCGTCTCGCCGGGTCGCGGCGGGGCCTCGACCCTCACCACGAGATCCATGTTGGCGCTTCCCAGCACCCCTATCGCCGTCGCGCCCGCGTTCGTGCTCACAGACGGATTATTCCGCAGGCCGGGGTTCCTGATGACCGTCGGGCTCGGGCGGGGGCGAACCGGCGGGCGGTGCCCACGGGCTCGGCGTCTCCCGCCCGCGCTCCGGCCCGGACT
>JAEWIK010000145.1 GCA_023387135.1 Actinomycetes bacterium
CAGCCGGCTCTCGTCGCGCCGGCCGAACAGGCCCCGGAGCCCGAGGCGCCCGCCACCCGTCCGAGCCGCGCCCGCCGCAGCCGCGCCGCCCAGCCCGAGGCCGCAGCCGACGACGTCGCCGCCAGCCTCGCCGAACTCAGCCAGCGCAGCGGCCGTCGCCGCCAGGTCAAGGCCGAGACCTTCGGCCTGCCGGCCGAGACCAGCCCCGAAGACATCCTCAACCAGCTCGCCGCGGCGATCAGCGCCGGCACGACGGCAGCCGTCCCGCCCGCCGACGAGGAGGACGAGGACGCCGCCACTCCCGACGAGCTCCCCGAGGACGCCGAACAGGAGGACGCCGAGCTCGACCTCGACGAGGACGAGGAAGGCGCCGAGGACGACTCCCCACTCGCCGACGAGGCGCCGGGCGAGCCCCGCCGTCGCCGCCGTCGCCGCGGAGGTCGCCGTCGTCGCCGTTCGGCGGGCAACGGTGAAGGTGCCGCCGACGTCGAGGGCGAGCACGACACCGAGGCCGGCGAGGCCGACGAGACAGACGAGGCGGAAGGCTCCGACGGCGGTCTCGAACCCGCCGCCGAGGGCGGTTCGCGCCGTCGTCGCCGTCGTCGCCGTCGCGGTGAGGACACCGGCGAGGCCGACGACGATCCCACCATCGAGGTCGTCGCCCGGGTCCGTGAGCCGCGACGCAGCCGCTCGGTGAGCGACGAGGTCACAGGCATCGAGGGCTCGACCCGCATGGAGGCGAAGAAGCAGCGCCGCCGCGAGGGCAGGGCCGCCGGCCGCCGCCGCGCCGCCATCCTGTCCGAGGCCGAGTTCCTCGCCCGTCGCGAGTCGGTCGACCGCAGGATGCTCATCCGCCAGGCCGAGGACTACGCGCAGATCGCTGTCCTGGAGGACGGCGTGCTCGTCGAGCACTACGTCGACAGGGCGTCGGCGATGTCGATGATCGGCAACATCTACCTCGGTCGCGTCCAGAACGTGCTGCCCAGCATGGAGGCAGCCTTCGTCGACATCGGGCGCGGCCGCAACGCGGTGCTGTACGCCGGCGAGGTCGACTGGGCGGCCTACGGCGTCACCGGCCAGGACAAGAAGGTCGAGAGGGTCTTCAAGTCGGGCCAGACGGTGCTCGTCCAGGTCACCAAGGACCCGGTCGGCGCCAAGGGCGCCCGTCTCACGTCGCACATCTCCATCCCCGGCCGGTACATCGTGTACTCCCCGGGCGGCCAGCTCTCGGGCATCTCCCGCAAGCTCCCCGAGAACGAGCGCAAGCGCCTCAAGGGCATCCTCGACGAGCTGATCGGTCCCGACGCGTCGGTGATCATCAGGACGGCCGCCGAAGGCGCGAGCGAAGAGGAACTGGTTCGCGACGTGAACCGCCTCAAGGCGCAGTGGGAGGTCATCGAGAAGAAGGTGGCCGCCGGCCAGGCGCCGTCCCTGCTGTACGGCGAGCCGGACCTGACGGTCAGGATCGTCCGCGACCTGTTCACCGAGGACTTCGGCGCGCTCGTGGTCGACGGCGACGACACCTGGGACACCGTCCAGGCCTACGTCACGCACGTCGCACCGCACCTCGCCGACAGGCTGCAGCGCTGGGACCGCGAGCGGGACGGCGACGTGTTCGACGCCCACCGCGTCCACGAGCAGGTGGCGAAGGCGCTCGAACGCAAGGTCTTCCTCCCGTCGGGCGGCTCGCTGATCATCGACCGCACCGAAGCGATGACGGTGATCGACGTCAACACCGGCAGGTTCACCGGCACGTCCGGCAACCTGGAGGCGACCGTCACGTCGAACAACCTCGAAGCCGCCGAGGAGATCGTCAGGCAGCTGCGGCTGCGTGACATCGGCGGCATCATCGTCATCGACTTCATCGACATGGTGCTGCCCAGCAACCGCGAGTTGCTGCTGCGCAGGCTGGTCGAGTGCCTCGGACGGGACCGCACGCGCCACCAGGTCGCGGAGGTCACGTCGCTGGGGCTCGTGCAGATGACCCGCAAGAAGATCGGGACGGGCCTCGCCGAGGCGTTCACCGTGCCCTGCGAGACCTGCAAGGGCCGCGGCTACCACACCCACGACGTCCCGGTGGCCTCGCAGGCGCCTGCCGACGGCGGGGACAGGGAGTCGAAGCGGGGCGGACGGGGAGGCTCCCAGCAGCCCGCCAAGCAGCGCACCCCGCGCGTCCGCAAGCCGGCCCCCGAACTCGCCGCCGTGGTCGCGGCGACGCTCGCGCACCCGGTGAGCCCGGAACTGGCGCACGTCGAGCACCATGAGGACGCCGACGAGCCCCGGGACGCCGACCTGCACGAGGAGTCGCCGGTCGAGGTGCAGCCCGAGACCAGCGAGCCCGTCGACGCCGTCGGCGAGCCGGAGACCGCGGCCGCGGAGGAACCCGTGTTCGTGCCCGACGCCTACGTCGCCCAGGCTGACGTCGCGGAGGCCGACGCCGTTCCCGAGCCCGCCGAGGACCCGGTGTTCGTGCCGGACGCTGACGTCGCCCAGGCCGACGTCGTGGAGGCCGACGCGGTTCCCGAGCCCGCCGAGGGCTGACTCAGTCGGGGATGTTGGCGAGGTCGTCCAGCCACAGCGACGCCGAGGTGTCTGACGGCATCCGCCAGTCGCCGCGCGGGCTGAGCGATCCGCCGCGCACGACCTTCGGGCCGTTGGGCAGGGCCGACCGCTTGAACTGCGCGAAGCCGAAGAACCGCTTGCAGAACACCTGCAGCCAGTGCTTGATCTCGGCGAGGTCGTACGCGACCTGCTCGGTCTCGGGGAAACCCGCCGGCCACTCGCCGGTGTGCGGATCACGCCACGCGTGCAGGGCGAGGAACGCTATCTTCGACGGCTTCATGCCGTGCCGCAGCACGAAGAACAGCGAGAAGTCCTGCAGCGTGTAGGGCCCGACAGTCGCCTGCGTGGACTGCGGCGTCTCGCCCTCGGAGGCGGGAACGAGTTCGGGAGTGATCTCGGTGTCGAGGATCGCCTGCAGCGTCACCCCCACCTCGTCCTCGAACTGCCCCGACGAGATGACCCACCTGATCAGGTGCTGCATGAGGGTCTTCGGGACGCCGCCGTTGACGTTGTAGTGGGACATCTGGTCGCCCACGCCGTACGTGCACCAGCCCAGCGCCAGCTCGGACAGGTCGCCCGTACCCAGCACGATGCCGCCCCGCTGGTTGGCCGCACGGAACAGGAGGTCGGTACGGAGCCCGGCCTGCACGTTCTCGAAGGTGACGTCGTAGACCGGTTCGCCGCCCGCGAAGGGGTGGTCGAGGTCTTTCAGCAACTGCCTCGCCG
>JAEWIK010000179.1 GCA_023387135.1 Actinomycetes bacterium
GATGGTCATCGCCGCCCGCGACCCGCGGACCGCCGCCGCGCTGTGCGACGACCTGCTGGTGCTCGACGAGGGCGCCGTCGTGGAGGCGGGCCCGACACGTCAGGTGCTGGCGAGGCCGCGCAGCGAGGTCACCCGGAGGCTGCTCGCGGGCATCCCCCGGCTGGGCGCCGCGCCGCCCGCGCTCGACGGCCGGGCCGCCGCCAGGCCGCGGAGCACGCGCTGACCGGCCTGCGAAAAGGGGGAATTCACCGCGGGCACGCGTGCGAATGACTAGCGTTCAGCCTGTGAGAATGACGCGCTGGACGGGATTCGGACACGACAGGCTCTACGTCCGGGGCGATGAGGACGAGGCAGTCGGCTGGTGGGACCTGCTCGCCGACGAGGGCCATCCGCAGGACCCGGCGGACTCCGCCAGGCTGACCGACGCCGTCATGGAATGGCGCGCCATCGAGAGCGCCTCAGCGGCTCCCGACGCCGTCGAGGCCGAGGCCCCCGTCGAGGACGGTCCCGCGCAACTCGCCGACGAGGTGGACATCGACCTCGAGTCCGCCGAGTGCTCCGGGTCGTATCTCCCCCACTACTCAGGACGCTGACGCCCGAGCGCGGATTCGCGACCCTCGGGCGCGGGCCGGCGGGTTCGTCACGCGCCGAAGTACCACGCGTCGACGTGCTCGCTGAGCTGCAGGAAGCCCTCGTCCACCCCCAGCGCCTCCGGCACCCGCGGCTCTGTCACCTCGACTGTCGCAGGAGTCCAGGCGTCCCGCACCTCTGCCACCGTCGACCCCGCGAGCACTGCCGCCGCCTGGAGGCAGGCTCCCCGTGCTGTCGCCTCCGGAGCGTCCACAGTCACCACGGGCGCGCCGCAACGGTCGGCGATCAACTGGCGGTAGGCGCGTGACTTCGAGCCACCGCCCACGGCCACGATCCTGTCGGTGATCGGGTGCCCCGCGAGGCCTGCCAGCATCGCCATGCCTCGCACCAGGCCCTGGACGACGCCGTCGTACGCCGCCCGGGCCAGTTCCTCACGGGTCGTGTCGCTGCGCAGGCCCGTGATCGTGCCCGTCGTGCCAGGACGCATCGGGCTGCGCTCCCCGTCGAGGTAGGCGAGCAACTGCAGGCCGCCCGGGGCGGGCACCGAGAGCGCCAGGTCGTCCATGGTGGCGAGGTCGACGCCGAGCAGGTAGGCGAACCTGTCGGTCACCTTCGTGCAGTTGAGAGTGCACACCAGCGGGAGGTACGCGCCCGTGACGTCGCACACGTAGTCGACAGTCCAGTCCCTCGGCCCCGCCGGCAGGTCGGCAGGGGTGAACACGACGCCCGACGTCCCGAGGCTGAAGGCCACCTCACCCTGCCGAAGCCCCATCCCGGCGGCCGCGAGGTGCTGGTCTCCCCCACCCGCTCCGACCACCACGTCGGGCGAGAGCCCGAGCTCTGCCGCCACGTCGGGCAGCAGCGTCCCCGCGACGTCGTCGGGGCCCAGCACCGTCGGGAAGGTCGAGCCCCAGTCGACGGCGTCCGAGACGTGCTGGGCGAGCAGGTCGTCCCGCCACGCGCCGAGCTGCGCGGAGTAGTAGCCGGTGCCGGAGGCGTTCGACCTGTCTGTGACATGCGCGCCCGTGAGGGCGAAGGTCAGCCAGTCGGCGGGCACCATGAGGCGCCTGATGCGCGCGAGGGTGGCGGGTTCGTTGCGCGCCACCCAGGCGAGCTTGGCGATGGTGAGCGCGGGGTTGAGCGGGAGCAGGACCTCCTCCACCCACGACCGCTGCGGACGTTCCTCCAGCAGCCGCTGCACGTCGGGAGCCGCCGTGGTGTCGTTCCAGAGCTTCACCGGACGGACCGGTTCGTCGTCCTCGTCGAGGGCCACCAGCCCGTGGCACTGGGCTCCCACGCTGAGGGCGCGGATGTCGCGCGCCGCTACTCCTGCCGCCTCGCGCGCGGCGGACAGCGCTCCGCCGAAGGCCTTCCACCAGTCCGAGGTGAGCTGTTCGCTGACCGGCGGATAGGTGGGAGGGTGCTTGCTGCGGCCCGTGCCGAGCAGGGCACCGCTGTCGGCGTCCCGCAACTCGACGGTGCACGACTGGGTCGAACTGTCGACTCCCGCCACGACTCCTGGCATCGCCGGTTTCCGTTCTGCTAGAGGTCCATCCCCGGTGCGGGAAGGCCCTCCAGTTCGGTCGGCAGGTCCTCCCGCTTGCCCACGGCACCCAACGGATGGGTGAACATCACGTCAGACCACTTGTAGCCTCGCATCCGCATGAGCACGACCGCCAGACAGTCGCCCCAGACGGCGTGCATGAGGGTCGACCCCATGGCGATCACGTTGCCGGGATCGACCTGGTCGGCCACCTCGAAGACCTGGACGTGGTCGGCGAGCTGGGCCAGGTCGGCCTCGCGCTCGCTCGTCAACGCCACCACCGCGACCCCACGCTCCTGCGCACGCCGCGCGAGGTTGTTGATCTCGTCCGAGCTGCCGCCCTTCGAGATGGCGATGAGGATGTCGTTCGACCGCAGCGCACCCATCGTGCCGTGCAGGGCGTCCGACGGCTGGACGAACACCGACGGCGTACCGCTGACCGAGAACAGGTGCGCCATGCGGCGAGCGATGCTCCCCGAGGTGCCCGAGCCCGTCACGAAGACCTTGCCGGTGCAGTTGAGAATGAGCTCGATGATGGCGCTCGTGTCCTCGTCGAAGACGTCGATCACGGCGCGGACCGCTGCCGCTTCGAGCTCGATGCGTTCCTGGGCAGCAGCCAGGATTGTCTGGTCGATCATTGTCCCCTCGTGATTGTCGGTGCGGTCAGGCCGCGTCCCAGGCGGCTTCGCGGAGTTCCTTCACGCTCAGGCTGGTCGCCGGGGTGGCGATCCCCGTGCAGCTCCCTGACGCGAAGGTGACCACCTCGTCCGCCACTTCCAGCACTTCCTCTTCCTCGCTCGACACCACCACGACCGCCAGGCCGTTGTCGTGGGCGAGTTGCCTCAGCAGATGGTGGATCTCGGACTTGACGCCGATGTCGACGCCCTTCGTCGGCTCGTCGAGCAGCAGGACGCGCGGTTCCTGGGCGAGCGCCCTCGCCAGCAGCACCTTCTGCTGGTTCCCGCCCGACAGTTCGACGACGGGACCGTTGATGTCGCCCCGGATGGCGAGCGTGTCGAGCAACGACGTCGCGCGGTCGCGCATCCCGCGACGATCGAGCAGGCCGAAGCGGACGTACTGCCGCAGGATCGGCAGCGAGACGTTCGTCACCGAGCTCAGACCCGGGACGATGCCGTCGATCTTGCGTTCCTCGGTGAGGTAGACGACACCGTGGGCCTGGGCGTCCGCCGGGTCCTTGGGGACGTAGTGCTCGCCGAAGAGCTTGATCGACCCCTCCTTGACCTTGTAGAGGCCCACGAGCGTGCGGAGCAGCTCGGTCCTGCCGGAACCCACGAGACCGTAGACGCCGAGCACCGTCCCCTCGCGCGCCGAGAGCGTGACGTCCTGCAGCTCGTTGGTGTGCAGGTGGCTCACCTCGAGGGCCACGGCGCCGCCCGTGGCCACCGCGGACGAGCGGTCGGAGGGGCCGGAGGCACCCTCGTCGAGGTCGGAGCCCGCTATCGCGTGGATGATCTCGCGGCGGTTCACGCGCTCCACCGGACCCTGGATCTGCACCTTGCCGTTGACGAGGGCCACCACCTCGTCCGACACCTTGAGCAGTTCGTCGAGCTTGTGGTTGATGAAGACGATGCCGAGGCCCTCCTCGGTGGCGAGGTGCTTGACGAGCGCGAGCAGGGACTCGACCTGCTCGCCCTCCAGGCTCGTCGTCGGCTCGTCGAGCAGCAGGTAGCGGGCCTGCCTCGACGTCGCGATGGCGATCTCCAGCAACTGCCGGGTGGCGACCGGGAAGTCGCCCACCCTGCGTCCTGCGAGCGCCTCGATGCCGAAGCGCTGGATCATGTCCTGGGTCGTCTTGCGCATCGCGCGCTTGGCGAGAACTCCTCGGGCGCGCTGTTCGCGCCCGAGGAAGGTGTTCTCGGTGACGGTGAGGTTGGGCAGGAGCGACAGCTCCTGGTACACCGTCGAGATGCCGTGGTCGATGGCTGCCGCAGGACTACCGAAGGACACGTGCTCGTCGCCGATCAGGAGTTCGCCGCCGTCCGGCTGGTAGGCGCCCGAGAGCACCTTCAGCAGGGTCGACTTGCCAGCACCGTTGTGACCCACCAGGCCGGTCACCCGGCCCGGTGTCACTGTGAGATCCACTCCGTCGAGGGCCGGCACCCCCGCGAAGAGCTTGCGGATCCCCACGGCCCTCAGCACCTGATCGTTCACGCCACGCCTCCTGAAGTTCCTACGGCAGCCATCGGGTCTCAGCCGACGAAGCCCGGGCCGGGCGTATCGGGCTTCACGAACAGCTTCAGCGGACGGAGGATCTCCGGCTCCACGGCGCCGCCACCCTTCCAGGTGACGATCTGCTGGACGACGCGGCGTCCGTAGTCCTCAGGCTCCTGGGCGACGCACGCCGGGTAGGAGTCGGTGAGGGGTTCCTCGGCCGCGCAGAAGCCGTAGACCTTGACGTCCATGCCCTGGACGGCCTGGAGGGCGCCGTACGCGGCGGGGCCCGTCGAGGCGAAGATCACGTTGATCTCGGGGTGACCCTGCATCATCTCGGAGGTCACCTTCAGCGAGTCGTCAGGCTTGACGTTGCCGTCCACCTTGGCGACGACCTTGGCGTTCGGGTTCGACTTGATCGTCTCTTCGAAGCCCTGGTCGCGGACGACGACGGGCACCTCGTCGGGCTCCGACACGAAGCCGATGTTGAGCTTGGCGTCGGCACCGAGATCCTTCAGGACCTGCTCGGCGCTCTGCTTGCCACCGGCGAAGTTGTCGGCGCCCAGGTACTGCATGATCGTCGCGTTCTGCGCCTTGAGGGCGTCAGGGTCGAGCGTGACGTTGACGGTGAACACCGGCACGCCCTTGGCGTTGGCCTCTCGGACGATGGCTGCGGCCGGCTCCGACTTCACCGCGTTCAGCGCGAGCGCACACGGCTTCTTCTGCAGCATCGCCTGGACCTGGCTGAGCTGGTTGGCGTCGTCGTCCCCTGCCACCTGGACCTCGACGTTGAACCCTGCCTTCTTGCCCTCATCCTCGAAGCCCTGCTTCATCGCCACGTAATACGGGTTGGTGAGGTTGGGAAGCGCGACCGCCAGGTAGGGGTTGGCCGCGTTGCAGGCCTCGGGGATCGAGGACGCACCCGATGACTGCCCACCGGCGGCCGGGGTCTGCGTCCCCGTCCCGGTGTCCAGCCCTGCACACCCGGCAGTGAGCACTATCGCACCGATGGCGAGAGCCACTGCGGGAGTTCTCCACAACTTCTGCATCTCTGCTCCTACTCCTTTGATGGAACTGGGATACGCCCAGCGCTTTCTTGCGGACTTCCAGGCGGGGACTGCTGTCCGCCCTCCCCGCCACGTGTGCTGCCGAACAGCCTGCGGAGGCCTTCGGCGAGGGTGATCCGGCGGCGCATCGCGTCCAGGCTCACGCCGAGGAGGATGATCACGCCGATCACGAGGGGCTGCCAGAAGCTGTCGACACCCACGACGTTCATGCCGTTCGACACCGTCGCGATGAGGATCGCGCCCAGCAGCGCGCCGAGGATCGTGCCGACGCCGCCGAAGAGGCTGACGCCGCCGACGACCGCCGAGGCGATGCTGTAGAACTGCTCGTTGCCCGAGCCCGCCGTCGGGTACCCGACCATGAGCCGGCTGGTGGTGATGACACCGCCGATGCCGGCGCAGATGCCTGAGATGCCGTAGACGGTCAGGATCTTCCTGCCGATGTTGACCCCCGCCAGCCGGCTGGCGTCGGCGTTGCCGCCGACCGCGTAGATGTGGATGCCTGTCGGTGTCTGGCGCAGCACCACCATGAGCACGACGGCGGCGATGGCCAGCATGATCACGGGGATCGGGATGCCCAGGTACGACCCCCGTCCGAAGATCGCGAAGGTGGGGTCGGCCACCGAGACCGACCGCGCACCGGTGAGGATCTGCGGGATCGCCGCCGAGATGCCGAAGGTCGAGAACGTCACGATGAACGGCGGCAGCTTGACGAAGTGGATGATGCCGCCGTTGACGAGGCCGACGGCGAGACCCGCGGCGACAGCGACCAGCGCCGCCAGCCACCAGGGAGCACCCGCCTGCATCGACAGGGCAGCCAGCATGCCCGTCAGCGCGATGTTCGAACCCACCGAGAGGTCGATGCCGCCCGTCAACAGGACCAGCGTCTGGCCGAGGGCCAGGAACGCGACGACGGTTCCGTTGAGCAGGAGTACCTGGAGGTTGCCGAGGGTGGCGAACTCCCGTGACAGCAGCGACAACACCAACGCCACCAGCACCAGGACGCCCAGGATCCCGATCTCCTCCGGGAGACGACGCCGTTTCCCCATGCCCGATTCCTCCTCACCGAGGCTCGTGATTGCACC
>JAEWIK010000202.1 GCA_023387135.1 Actinomycetes bacterium
CGGCGACTCCTCAGGCGACTGGCGGCGCCTCGACCTTCCGCTGCCCGACCACGCCGACGGCGCGGGCGGGCTCGCCCAGGCGACCTCGGTGGCCTGCGACACCGGCGGCACCTGCTGGGCGGCGGGCTGGGTGCACGGCAGTCCCGTGGCGTGGCAGGTGCTCCCCGACGGCACCGCCAGGGCGTCGGTCCTCGACGGTGCCGCGCCCGGCGGCGGCGATCCCGTCGCGCTGGTGGCTCTCACCCCCGCCGGGGCGCTGGTCGCCCCCAACTCGTCGACCGGGACCCTCTTCCTCCGCTGCCACGAGGCGTGGCGCAGCGTGCAGGCACCCGCGGCGCCCGTGCTGCTGCTGCGGGCGACCGCCACGGGGCTCTACTCGATCACCGGGGACGACACCTCGCGGACGCTGTGGCGGACCGAGCTGCCGCGCTGCTGACCGGCGCGGTACAGCCCGCCTGCCCGACACGCCCCGGCGGCTGAGACGTTCTGTCAGAGGCCGGTCCTACCGTCATGACTGTGACCGCGATGCACCTCCAGCCGAGCTTCGACGACCTGAGCCCGGCCCTGTCCGAGGTCACCTTCGTCGTCGTCGACCTGGAGACGACGGGCAGCACGGGGGACGACACCATCACCGAGTTCGGCGCCGTCAAGGTGCGCGGCGGCGAGGTGGTGGGCGAGTTCCAGACCCTGGTGAACCCGCGCACCCACATCCCGGCCCTGATCGCCGTGCTGACCGGCATCACCGACGCGCTGGTGGCGGATTCGCCGCACCTCGCCGAGGTGCTGCCGAGCTGGCTGGAGTTCGCCGGCGACGCGGTACTCGTCGCCCACAACGCGCCCTTCGACATCGGCTTCCTCAAGCGCTCCTGCGCCGCCCACGGCTACTCCTGGCCGGGCAACGACGTCATCGACACGGTGGCCCTGGCCCGCAGCGTGCTGCTGCGCGACGAGGTCCCGAACGTGAAGCTGTCGACCCTCGCCAGGCACGTCCACTCGTCCCACGAGGCCAACCACAGGGCGCTGTCCGACGCCCGCGTCACCGTCGACGTCCTGCACTACCTGCTCGAGAGGGTGGGCAACCTCGGCGTCCGCACCCTCGCCGACCTCGTGGAATGCACCCGCCGGGTGTCTCCCGAACGCCGCGCCAAGCGCAAGCTGGCCGACGGCCTGCCCGCAGCCCCGGGGATCTACCAGTTCGTCGCCGACCTGCCGGACGCCGAAGGAGTCGTCAGGCGGCAGGTACTGTACGTCGGCAAGAGCCGGAACATCAGGCAGCGGGTGCGCAGCTACTTCACAGCCTCGGAGACCCGCCCGCGGATGGACGAGATGGTGCGCATCGCCACCGGCGTCGAGGCGACAGTCTGCCGCACCGAACTGGAAGCCGAAGTGCTCGAACTGCGGCTGATCGCCGCCCACTCCCCGCGCTACAACAGGCGTTCGAAGTTCCCCGAGCGCCAGTACTGGGTGAAGGTGACCAGCGAGCCCTTTCCGCGGCTCTCGATAGTCACCAGCGCCGGCACCGACGGCGCCACCTACTTCGGCCCCTTCAGCCGCAGGGTCGCCGCCGAGGAGACAGTCGCCGCGCTGCACGACGCCTACCCGATCAGGCAGTGCTCGACCCGGCTCTCGGTGAAGAAGCCCAGCGCCGCCTGCGCGCTCGCCGAACTGGGACGGTGCTGCGCGCCCTGCCAGTTCGCCGTCAGCCGCGACGAGTACGCGGCCCTCACGTCACGGGTGAAAGACGCGCTCACCAACGATGTCAGGCCCGTGCTCGAGTCGGTCAAGCCGCGGCTGCGCACGCTCGTCGACCAGCAACGCTTCGAGGAGGCCGGCCAACTGCGCTCCCGCCTGGAGACCTTCCTCGCCGCCTCGGTCAAGCACCACAGGCTGGCGAGCCTCGCGGGCTGTCAGCAGATCGTCGCCGCCTATCGCGACAGGTTCGAAGGGCCGCCGGTGTGGGAGATCCACGTCGTCAGGCACGGCAGGCTCGCCGCCGCCGCGGTGGCCCACCCCGGCGAAGTGCCGCAGGCGGTCGCGCGGGCGGCCGTGGCCGCCGCCGAGACCGTCGCGACCCCGGCGGGCCCGGCGCCGGCGGCGACAGTCGAGGAGACCGAGCGGATCGCCGCTTGGCTGGAACGCCCCGGCGTCCGGCTGATCGAGGTGGAGGGCGACTGGTGCTGGCCGCTGCACGCGTCCATCACCGAGGGGCAACTGCCCGCCCTTGCTCTCGGCGAGGACTGGGGCGCGGAGCCCGGTGACGGTGCCAGCAGGCGCGGGGAACTCGTCGGTACGATGCCGTCATGATCACCGCGATTGTGTTCGTCAAGGCCGAGACGGCTCGCATCCCCGAGGTGGCGCAGCAGATCGCCGATCTTCCCGGTGTCTCCGAGGTCTACTCGGTGACGGGGACCATCGACCTGATCGCGCTGGTCCGCGTCCGTTCCATCGACGAGGTGGCGGTCACCGTCAGCGACAAGCTGAACAAGGTGCCGGGCGTGCTCGACACCGAGACCCACGTCGCTTTCCGTGCCTACTCGACCCACGACCTGGAGGCTGCCTTCTCCCTCGGTGCGGAGTAGCGGTCCCGCCACTGGCCCCGCGGTCGTGCGAACGAATCACCAAGGGCCGACCGGGGCGTGGCGCCCGCCTGCGGCGGACGACCCAGCCCCCGGCCAGCCTGTCGTCAGCCCTCGGAGACCGTCACCGAGTTGATGACGACGGGTTCGACGGGACGATCGAGGCGCCCGGTGCGCACCGAGGCGATCTCGTCCACGACCTTGCGGGACGCGTCGTCCAGCACCTCGCCGAAGATCGTGTGCTTGCGGTTCAGGTGCGGGGTCGGCACCACGGTGATGAAGAACTGCGAGCCGTTGGTGCGCGGGCCGCGGTTCGCCATCGCGAGCAGGTAGGGACGGTTGAACACGAGCTCGGGATGGAACTCGTCCTCGAACTCGTAGCCGGGGCCGCCGGTGCCGTTGCCCAGCGGGTCGCCGCCCTGGATCATGAAGCCGTCGATGACCCTGTGGAAGACGATGCCGTCATAGAACTTGCCGGTCACCGGAGCGCCCGTCTCGGGATCGTGGTACTCCTTCGTCCCGGTCGCGAGGCCCACGAAGTTGGCCACCGTCTTGGGTGCGTGGTCGGGGAAGAGGGTAATGACTATGTCACCGTGGTTGGTGTGGAGAGTTGCGGTCTGAGCCACGAGGGCGTCCTTTCATCGGTAGACGCTCCATAGTGGCAGATTGCCTGTCCGTGTCTCCACGAGGCGGGTACGGTGTGAGGTCTAGAGCCCGTCGCCGAATCGAACCGGAGGAAGCATGGCACGCAGCAAACTGATCAACACAGTCGAGGACACCACCCAGACTGCCGCGCGGAAGGCCTCGGAGGCGTTCATCGAGGCGGCGGAGAAGCTGGCCCCCCTGATCGATCAGGCCGGCGACTACCTGGGACCGTTCACCAAGGAGGCCCGCAAGCTCTCGGCGAAGGTCGCTTCCGACGCCTACGACAGGGTGCAGCCCGCCCTGCGGGACGCCGGCATCCGCGGGGCCCGGCTCGCTTCCGAGGCCTACACCAGGGTGCAGCCCGTCATCGACACCGCGCTGCACGCCGTCCCGCCCGTCGTCGACCATGCCGTCGGCGTGGTGAGGCCGGCGGTCGACGACGTGCTCGAGCGGATTCCTCCGCTGGTCGAGGTGGCGAGGGGCAAGGTCCAGGACGACGTGATGCCCAAGGTGGCGGCGGTCCTGAAGGACGCCGCCTCCCAGCCGCTGGCGGCCGAGGCGGCGGCCCAACTCGCCCTCGCCACGGCGGCGGTCTCGAAGGAACTGCGCAAGAGCCAGCGGCGCAAGCGGAACTGGCCGGGAGTGCTCGGCAAGATCGTGCTCGCGGGCGCCATCTTCGCCGGTGTCGCCGTCGCCGTCCGCAAGCTGCTGACCCCGCCGTCCTCCTCGGGCTGGCATGCTCACTCCCCGTCCGACGCGTACGTGGCGAACCCCGTGGCCGACGCGGCCGAGGACCTCACCGAGAACGCTGAAGACCTCGCCAAGGCCACCCAGAAGAAGGCCGAGGACATCGCCCAGGACGTGCGCGAGAAGGCTGCCGACGTCTCCGAGACGCTCGAGGAGAAGGCCGAGGAGGCCGTCACTCTCGCCCAGGACGCCGCCGAGAAGGCCAGCGACAAGGTGGCAGAGGTCAAGGGTGAGGCGGCCGACGCCGTCAGCGACGCCGCCGAGGACTTCGCCGAGGACAAGCCTGAAGGCGGCGATGCCTCCCCTTTAGCAGGTAGCCCCTACGGCGAGGGGTCCTTCGTGGGCTCCGACGCTCCGCAGGGGTACGTCATCAAGGCCAACGGCAGGACGCGGAAGTACCGCACCCCCGCCAGCAGCGGGTACGAGCGGGCGACCGCCGACGTCTGGTTCGACACCGTCGAGCACGCCGAGGCCGCGGGCTTCAGCCAGGCGCAACGCTGACAGCGCCGAAGACCTGAGCGAGGCCGTCCGCATCGTGCGGGCGGCCTCGTCGCGTCACGGGCGGCCGCGTGCAACACGCCCTCGTCCACACCTCGAACCCCGCCCGGCCGCCTGACACTACGCTGCCGTCATGGTGTGGCTCGGTGCCGGGCTGGCGGTGCTGCTGGCGGTGACGACGGCGGCCTTCACCGCCGCCATCCTGCGCAGCCTGCCCACGCCGCAGGGCGAGCCTGACGCGCTGCCCTACTCCGCCCTGATCTCACCCGGGCTGCTCGTGACGGTGCTCGTCTGCTGCCTGGCCGCGCTGGCGCTGCCGGTCTTCTTCGCCTCGCCCGCGACCTGGCCGGTCTGGGCGGTGCTCGGGACGGTGGGCGTGCTGTTGGCGGTGATCGACGCCCACACCGGCTTCCTGCCGTTGCGGTTGACG
>JAEWIK010000272.1 GCA_023387135.1 Actinomycetes bacterium
GTCAGGGCCGTCGGCAGGGACTGGCGGCGGACCACCGACGCGCTGCTGTTCAACATCGGCATCCCGTTGGCAGGCATCACTGGCATCGCGTGGGTGCTCGGCATGGTGGCCACCGGCGTCTCGACGGGCAACTGGCAGTCCGTCATGGGGACGCTGCTCGCTGGCGCGGTGGTCGGATACGTCGCTGTGTCGCTGGTCGCCGCGTGGGTCATGAAGCTGGAGAACGTGACCTGGCCCGGCGCCTGGCAGGCGATCCTTGCCTTCCCGATCTACGTCCTGTCGTGGTCGGTGCTGAACGTCATCGTGCTCTTCTACCGCAACCCTGTCTGGACGACCATCCCGCACGTCGAGGCGCTGGAGATCGACCAGTTCTCGGCGCCCGCGATCGAGGCCGGGAACGCCCCGTCCCCGGTGCCGCTGGAAGAGCCGGCCGGCTAAGAGTCCGCCCGCTCAGGCGGTGCCGCTCTCGGCGTCGATCCGCGCCAGCAGGTACGGCTTCGTCCCTTCCCGGTCCGTCACCGCCGCCTGCCAGCCCGACCCGCGCGACTCGGCGCGGAAGCCCACCGTGGCCGGCAGCAGGATCGGCTTGGTGAAGGACACCGCCACCTCGTACTCCTCGGGCAGGCGGTTCTCCAGGGCGGCCAGCGTGCGGGCGTGGGTCCACATGCCGTGGATGATCGGACGGCTGAAGCCGAAGGCGCGGGCCGCGAGACGGCTGGTGTGGATGGGGTTGGGGTCGCCCGACACGGCGCGGTAGCGCCTGCCGAGGCCCGCTTCCAGGCGCCACAGCGCCGACGGCGTGCCCGCCGTGAACTCGTCGCGTGGAGTCTGTTGCGGTTCGCCGGGCAGGGTCGCGCCCTGCATCAGGTAGGTGCTCACCCCGTCCCAGACCACCTCGTCCGCCACCCGCACCTCGCCCAGCATGTCGACCAGGGCGCCCCGCCGGTGCGGGCGCAGGTTCGCCGCGTGCACCTGCAGGTCGAGCGGTTCGGCGACCGACACCGTCCGGTGCAGCCGCATGCTGTTGGTCACGTGCACCATGCCGGCCGCCCGCATGGTCGACCCCGGGCTCGACAGCAGGTGGACGTGCAGCGGGAAGGTCAGGACGTGCAGCCAGGTGGGAGGCACAGCGTCCTTCAGGGTGAAACCGCAGACCTGGGTGTAGCGGGCGAACCTGTCGCGGTCCTGCTGGAGGCCCGCCACCATGACGGCCGTCCGCGGCATGGCGGGTTCGCGACGCGGACGGGGGATGAGCGCCCTGGCGAACACCGGGCCGAGCGGCGGCAACCCGTCGAGCAGTTCGATGTCGAGGTCGTTCATCACGCACCCACGAGGTTCTGTCCGCACACCCTGACGACCTGGCCGGTCACGCCCGTGCTGGCGGGGTCGAGGAAGTAGGCGATGGTCTCGGCCACGTCGACGGGCTGGCCGCCCTGGCCCAGCGAGTTGGTGCGGCGGAACACCTCCCGCTGCACGAACGGAATCCTGGCGGTCATGTCGGTCTCGATGAAGCCGGGCGCCACGGCGTTGACCGTGATGCCCCTGCCTGCCACGACGGGCGCGAGCGCCCTGACCAGGCCCGCCACGCCGGCCTTGGACGCCGCGTAGTTGGCCTGCCCGCGGTTGCCCGCCAGGCCCGACGTCGAGGAGACGCCGACGATGCGCCCGGAGTCCGACAGCCCACCGGGCGTCGCAGGGTCGAGCAGCACCTCGTTGATCCGCACCTGGGCGGCCAGGTTGACCTGCAGCACCGACCTCCAGCGTTCGGCGTCGGTGTTGGCGAGCAGCTTGTCGCGCGTGATGCCGGCGTTGTGGACGATGCCGTGGATCTTCGCCTGCTCGCCGTGCCGTTCGTTGACGTGGGCGGCGATGCGGGCTCCTGCCTCCGGCGACGTGATGTCGAGTTGCAGGGCGGTGCCGCCCACCTCGTTCGCCACGGCCGACAGGGACTGCCCCGACGCGGGCACGTCCACGGCCACGACGATCGCGCCGTCCCGGGCCACCACCCGGGCGATGGCGGCGCCGATCCCGCGGGCAGCGCCCGTCACGACCACCACGTGACCCTCGAGCGGACGCACGGCGATCCCCGGGACCTCGGCGGGGCCCACGCGCCAGGTCTGGCCGTCGACGAACGCCGAGCGTCCCTGCAGCAGGAAGCCGAGGGTCGACGCCAGTGCCGCGGGCGTCGTCCCGTCCTCCACCTGGACGAGGTTGGTGGTGGCTCCCTTGCGGAGTTCCTTGCCGACGGTCCTGTCGATGCCGTCGAGCGCCTGGGCGACCGCCTTGGCCTCCAGTCCGTCGACCTGGTCGGCGGGGCGCGCCAGCAGCACCAGCCGTCCCGAGGGCTCCAGCGCACGCACCGCCGGACGGAGCACCGACCGCAGCGCCTCCAGGCCATCGATGGTCGCGAGGTCGGTCGCGTCCACGACGAGCGCGCCGATGGCGCCGGCGTACCCGGGCGGTGAGTCGTGCCCCGGATCGTCGAAGACCGGCTCGGACGTGGCCCGTCCGAGCAGCGCGAGGGTGTCGGCGGCCAGGCGGGACGGGCCGAGGGACGCCACCACGAGGGGGCCCGACGGCCAGCCGGTGCCCCGCCGCAGCACGGCCGGCTCGCTGAGCCCGGCGGCCTTCGCCAGCGCCTGCCCGGGGGCGGAGTAGAACACCTTCTCGAGAACGCTCATGCAGACTCCTGTCGTTTCTTGCCTCAGACGGCTTCGAGGATGGCCACGACGCCCTGGCCGCCGGCGGCACAGATCGACACCAGCCCGCGTGCCCCGCTGCCCTTGGCAGCGAGCAGCTTGGCCAGGGTCGCGACGATCCGCGCCCCCGTCGCCGCGAACGGGTGTCCGGCCGCCAGCGAGGAACCGTTGACGTTGAGCTTCGAGGTGTCGATCGAACCGAGGGCGCCGTCGAGCCCGACGTGCCTGCAGTACTCGTCGGACTCCCATGCCGCGAGCGTCGCCAGCACCGTGGCGGCGAACGCCTCGTGCACCTCATAGAGGTCGAAGTCGCCCAGGGTCAGCCCCTGCCGGGCGAGCAGCCGCCCGAGAGCTGCGACCGGCGCGAGCAGCAGGTCCCCGCCGCCGGGGTAGTCGACCGCGGCGACCTCCGCGTCGACGATCTTCGCCAGCGCCGGCAGGTGGTGGGCCGCGGCGTACTCGCTGTCGGCCAGCAACACGACAGCGGCGCCGTCCGAGAGCGGCGTCGAGTTGCCCGCCGTCATGGTGCCGGAGGGCCCGCCGAAGACAGGGCGCAGGCTCGCCAGCTTCTCGACGGAGGTGTCGGGCCGCAGCGTCCCGTCCCTGGTCACACCGAGGTAGGGAGTCACAAGGTCGTCGAAGAAGCCGCTCTGCCACGCGTCGGCGAGGTTCTTGTGGGACGCGGCCGCGAGCTCGTCCTGCGCCTCGCGGGTGATGCCCCAGCGGGCGGTCGTGAGCGCCTGGTGTTCGCCCATACTGAGCCCCGTCCGCGGCTCGGCGACAGTCGGCGCCGACGGTGCGAGATGCGAAGGGCGAATGGCCGACAACGCCTTGAGCCGGGCGGGCAGGGTGCGGGCGGCGTTGGCGGCGAGCAGCGCGCGCCGCAGCGGCTCGCTGACGGCGATCGGGGCGTCCGAGGCCGAGTCGGCGCCGCCGGCGATCCCCACCTCCACCTGGCCGAGCGCGATCTTGTTCGCGATGTAGATGACGGTTTCCAGGCTCGTGCCGCAGGCCTGGGACAGGTCGACGGCGGGAGTCTCGGGCGCGAGCGCCGAGCTCAGCACCGCCTCCCGGGTGAGGTTGAAGTCGCGCGTGTGCTTGAGCACGGCCCCGGCTGCCACCTCGCCCAGCCGCTGCCCGGCGAGGCCGAACCTCGCGACGACTCCGTCGATGGCCGCCGTGAGCAGGTCGTGGTTGGAAGCCTGCGCGTAGGGCCCGTTCACCTTGACGAAGGGGACGCGGTTGCCGCCGACGACGACCGCGGTCCGAGGGAGAGTCATGGTGCCTCCTGGGGTGGTGAGCAACACTGCCCGTCACGATAACGGGTACTCAAAGTAGCAGGTACGTCACGTACTGGATACCCTAGGGGACGTGCGAGTAGACGGACGCGACACCCGTTGGGCCGAGCACCGGGTGAACCGGCGCGAGGAACTCGTCGAGCACGCGCTCAGGGCGATCCGCAAGCACGGCCCCGGCGTGGGGATGGACGAGATCGCCGCCCAGGCAGGCACCTCGAAGACAGTCATCTACCGCCACTTCGGCGGACGCGCGGGGCTGTACGCCGCGATCGGCGAGGCGGTCCACGCGCGCATCCTGTCGGAGGTCACCCTGGCCCTCGAACTCACCGACCCGACCGACGACAGGTTCACCGGCGAGCTCGCCGACGCCTACCTCGCCCTGGTCGAGCGCGACCCGAGCCTCTACAGGTTCCTGATGAGCCCGCCGCTGGAGGTGTCCTCGCAGGACCCGGCGGGCAGGCTGCCCACGGTGATCGGCGACAGGATCGAAGCCGTCCTGCGTGACCGGCTGCTCGACGGCGGCCACGATCCCGCGCTGGCAGCCACCTGGGGCCACGGTCTCGTCGGCTTCATCAGGGCCGCCGCCGACCGGTGGATGGCCTCGGACCCGAGGCCGCCCCGCTCGGCCGTCGTCGACCACATCACCGCGCTCTTCACCCCTGCCTTCTCAGCAACCTTCACCCCAGTTCGAGCACAGGAGCAGCCATGACAGCATTGCTGACCTCGACAGAGAACCTGACCCACCTCGGCGCGGCGCTGCGCACTGCCCTCGACGGTCCCTACGCCGCGGAGCGGGCCCGCTGGCGGGAGGAGTTCCCGGTCGAGAACCTGCTGCGCGACCCGGCCATGCCGCTCGCGGATTCGCGGGCGTGGGTGCTGTCCCGGCTCGGTGAGCTCACCGAGGCGGGGTTCGGGTCGACGGGGGTGCCGCAGGCGTCGGGAGACCCGGGCGACCCGCTGGCGGGCGTCATGGCCTTCGAGGCGCTCGCGCACGGCGACCTGTCGGTGACCATCAAGTCGGGGGTCCAGTACGGCCTCTTCGGTGGCGCCGTCGCCAATCTGGGGACGAGCTGGCACCACGACACCTTCCTGCCGCGCATCACCTCGCTCGAACTGCTCGGCTGCTTCGCCATGACAGAACTCGGTCACGGCTCCGACGTCCAGAGCCTCGAGACGACCATCACCTACCTGCCCGAGACCGACGAGTTCGACGTGAACTCCCCGACCCCGCAGGCGACCAAGGCCTACATCGGCAACGCCGGCGAGCACGGCTCGATGGCCGTCGTCTTCGGCCAGTTGATCGTGGACGGGCAGCGCCACGGCGTCCACGCGATCCTCGTCCCCATCCGCGACGAGGACGGGCGCAGCCTCGTCGGCGTCACGCTCAAGGACCAGGGCCACAAGGGCGGCCTGCAGGGCGTCGACAACGGCACCCTGCGCTTCTCGCACGTCAGGGTGAAGCGCGAGATGCTGCTCGACCGCTACGGCAAGGTCGACTCCCAGGGCCGCTACAGCTCGCCGATCGACAACCCGAACCGGCGCTTCTTCACCATGCTGGGGACGCTCGTCCGCGGCAGGGTCTGCATTGCGGGCGCCGGCCTGGCGGCGGCCAGGCGCGGCCTGTCGATCGCCACCCGCTACGCACTCAAGCGACGTCAGTTCCCGGCCCCCGGCAGGTCGGGCGGCGTCCTGCTGCTCGACTACCTGCCGCACCAGCGCAGGCTGCTGCCGCTGGTCGCCAAGGCGTACGCGCTCGGGTTCGCGCAGAACGAGCTCATCCGTGCGCTGGTGTACGTCCAGGGCGGCGGCCAGCACACCGAGATCGACCAGCGGGAGCTGGAGACGAGGGCGGCAGGGCTGAAGGCGCTGTGCACCTGGTTCGCCAACGACGCGCTGCAGGAGAGCCGCGAGGCCTGCGGCGGGGCCGGCTACCTCGCCGAGAACCAGCTCACAGGGCTGCGCGCCGACGCCGACATCTTCGCGACCTTCGAGGGCGACAACACCGTCCTGCTGCAACTCGTCGCCAAGGGACTCGTGACCAACTACCGGCAGATGTGGGGCGAACTCGACAGGGCCGGGGTCGTCCAGGCGACCGCGCGCGCCGTGGGCGAGACTGTCGTCGAATGGACTGCCGCCAGCGTCCTGCTGGAGAGGCTGGTCGCCAACACCAGGCGGCGTCCCGACGAGCTCGCCATGGTGGACAGGGCCTGGCAGGCCTGGGCGTTCACCGAGCGCGAGCGGCACTCGCTGGAGTCGCTCGCCCGCCGGATGCGGGCGGCGGCACGCACCCAGGGCGACAGGTTCGAGGCCTTCAACAGGCTGGGCGACCACGTCCTCTACGTGGCGCGGGCGCACCTGGAGAGGGTGGTCCTGGAGGACTTCGTCGCGGGCATCGCGGCGTGCCAGGATCCCGAGGCCAAGCACGTCCTGGAGAAGCTGTGCAGCCTGTACGCGCTCAGCAGCATCGATGCCGACAGGGGATGGTTCCTCGAGCACAACAGGATCTCCTCGACCCGGTCGAAGGCCATCGGCGAGCAGATCAACACGCTGTGCCGCGAGTTGCGTCCGCACGCGCTGCCGCTCGTCGAGGGGATGGGAGTGCCCGAGTCCTGGCTCGGTGCGGAGTTCCTGTCCGACCCCGAGTAGGTCAGGGCAGGCCGGCCATCCGTCCGAGCGCCGCCGCCAGCCCACCTGCGAGCACGACCACGATGTAGGGAGCCTTCAGCGACAAGGCGGCGCCGCCTGCCGCGAGCGCGAGCAGGCGTGAGTCGAGGACGACCGCCTGGCCCTCGCCGACGGCGTTCATGACGGTCAGCGACGCCAGCAGGCCGACTGTCATCGCGCTCGCCAGTTCCGTCACGACAGGACGGTCGAGCAGCGACTGCGGCAGCAGGTAGCCCGCGAGCTTGATGATGAACGCCATGCCGGCGCCCAGGATGATCCACGACCACAGGCTCATGCCGGCTCCTTCTGCTTCCTGAGGCGCCGCACCGTCCACCAGGCCGCGGTGACGACGGCCGCTATCAGGACGGGAATGCCGGGCGGGACGAGCGGCAACGTGATCATGGTGACGAGCGCCGCCACGACCGCCAGCGCGATCGGGTCGCGCCCCTTCAACCGCGGCCAGAGCAGGCCGAGGAACGCCGCCACCGCCGCGCCGTCCAGGCCCCACCGCTTGGGATCGCCGAGGGCGTCGCCCGCCAGCGCACCGACGAGCGTGAACAGGTTCCAGAGCACGAAGACCCCGACCCCCGCCGTCCAGAACCCTCGCACTCGCTCGTCGTGGGTCGGCTGCGCCGTCGCGGTCGCCGTCGACTCGTCGATGGTGAGTTGCGCCATCAGCGGGATCAGCCTGGCGGGCGGACGGATGAGCGCCTTGAGCTGCATGCCGTAGACACCGTTGCGGACGCCGAGCAGCGTGGCAGCCGCCCACGCCGCCGCGCCCGTCCCGCCGCCGCCGATGACGCCGATGAAGGCGAACTGGGAGCCCCCGGTGAACATGAGGAAGCTGAGCGCGCACGTCTGCCAGATGTCGAGGCCGGCGGTGACGGCGAGAGCACCGAAGGAGACCCCGTAGACCCCCACCGCCGCGGCTATGGACAGCCCCATACGGACGGCGGGGGACTGGAGCTTCACGGCGTCAAGCTAGCCCCGCCACGACCCCCCGGCAACACTCAGCCGAGCCGCGGACAAGGTGCGCTGGCCCCGCCGACGACCGGGACGTGATGCACGCGGGCCCCGCCTCCGGTGCTGGAGACGGGGCCCGCGTGCGTGGGTCAGGATGCCGCGACGTCCGTGCCGCGCGCCTTCGCTATCGCCCTCATGACGTGGTAGAGCACGAGCGCCGTGACGGTGCCGACAGTCACGCCACCGAAGCTCATGGCGCCGATGTTGAAGGTGAAGTTGGCGATGCCCATGATGAGGCCGACGGCCGCCGGGATCATGTTCACGGGGTTGGTGAAGTCCACCTTGTTCTCGATCCAGATCCGGGCGCCCAGCAGGCCGATCATGCCGTACAGGACGGTGCCGGCGGCGCCGATGACGCCCGCGGGAATGGTCTGGATGGCCCACCCGAACTTCGGGATGAACGACAGCACGATGGCGATGATGCCGGCGATCCAGTACAGCGCGGTGGAGTACACCTTGGTGGCCGCCATGACGCCGATGTTCTCGGCGTAGGTCGTGGTGCCCGAGCCGCCGCCGAAGCCCGCCAGGGTGGTGGAGACGCCGTCCGCCAGCAGCGCGCGACCCATGATCTTGTCGTAGTTCCTGTCGGTCATCAGCGCGACAGACTTCACGTGCCCGACGTTCTCGGCGATGAGCACGAGCACGACAGGCAGGAACATCGCCGCGACGTTGAAGTCGGGGGTGGGCAACTGGAACGCGGGGAGACCGATCCAGGCGGCGCCGCCGACTGCCTCGAAGTTCACCTGGCCCTGGATGAGCGCCGCGATGTAGCCGACGACGACGCCGAGCAGGATCGCGAGCCGTCCGATGATGCCCCGGAACAGCACGGTGATGAGGACGATGGCGATGATGGTGATCCAGCCGGTCAGCGGCGCCGCGTTGAAGCCACCGGTGACGGCGGTCTCGATCACGCAGCCGGTCGCCGGGTCAGGGGTACAGGTGCCCGGGCCGTTCGCCGCGGGGACGGACAGCGCGATGCTCTGCCAGGCGGCGCCCGCGAGGTTGAAGCCGATGAGGGCGACGATGGTGCCCGTCATGACGGGGGGCATCAGGGCGTCGATCCAGGCCGAGCCCGCGACGTGGACCACCAGGCCGACGACGGCGAGCAGGATGCCGGTGAGCATGATGCCGAACAGCGCCTTGCCGATGTCCTTGCCGCCGGCCGCCGAGGTGGCGCTCCACGCGAGCACCGGCGCGATGAAGGCGAACGACGAGCCGAGGTAGCTCGGCAGCCGGTTGCCGGTGATGAGCAGGAAGAGCAGGGTGCCGAGGCCGCTGAAGAACAGCGTCGCCGTGACCGGGAAGCCCGTGATCAGGGGAACCAGGAAGGTGGCTCCGAACATCGCCACCACGTGCTGGGCGCCGAGGCCCACCATCTTGCCCCAGCCGAGGCGCTCGTCGGGGTTGACAACCGCCCCGGGTTTCACAGTTCCGTCGCCGTGCAGCGTCCAGATGGCCATCTACAGTTCCCCTTTGACTTCAGCGGATTTGCGCTGCGTGGACAGTAGTGCCGCAGGGCCACCGCCGGTGGGGAATTCGCAGGAACTGGGATGACGAGTGAGCAGGGGGTCGGGTGCTGTAGAAATGGACCTTCCGGGACACCCGGTTCAGCGTCCTAGATCCAGGAACGCAGCCACATGCGGGCCAGCCACTCACCCCTCGTGAGCAGGGCGTCGGTGAGCACCGGATAGATCCAGGCGAAGTTGGCCGCCACCAGCGCCACGGCGACGCCCACGATGATCGCCCCCCGCCGTCGATGCCGTCCGTTGGCGGGCCCGAGGATCAACCCCAGCACCATCGCCAGCGCGATCACCGTGAACGGCACGATGGTGATCGCGTAGAAGAAGAACTGGGACCTCGACGTCGAGAAGAACCACGGGAGGTAGGTGGCGAGCGCCGCCAGCACCGGCACGGCGAACCGCCAGTCCTTGCCGCCGATCCACCAGATGATCGCCACGACGAGCGCTATCGCCGCCATCCACCACAGCACCGGCGTGCCGAGCGCTATCAGGACGCGCTGGCAGGTGTCCCCGGCGGCCACCTGGCAGCCCTGGGTTCCCGCGGCGATGCTGTTCTCGGCGTCGAAGGTGATGGGGCGCGCGAGCACGAGCCAACCGGCAGGGTGGGCGGCGTACGGATGCGGCGTGAGGTTGTTGATGTAGTCGCCGGTGTGGAAGTTGAGGATGTCCTGCTGGTAGTGCAGGAAGGACGCCCAGCGCTCGCCCAGGTAGATGACGAGCGGGTTGTCGGGGTTCTTCAGGCCCCAGTCCCTGCCGTAGCCGCCGGTCGTGGTGAGCCAGCCGGTCCAACTCGCGACGTAGACGAGGGCCGCGACCACGACGAGCCTGAGGAACGCCGGGATGCCGTCGATGACGAGGGCCAGCCAGCCCTTCCAGTCGGCACCCGCCAGCCTGCGCGCGCCCACGTCCCACAACACGCTGAGGATGCCGAAGACTGCCAGGACGAAGACGGAGTTCCACTTCGACCCCAGGGCGAGCCCGAAGGCGACACCGGCGGCCAGCCGCCACGGCCGCAGCCAGATCACCGGGCCGAAGGAGCCGCCGAAGTCCGGGACGCCCATCCGCTCCAGCCTGTCGGCGAGCTTCCAGCGGTACCAGTCGCGGTCGGCCACGCAGCACGACACAGCGACGACGAGGAAGAACGCCTGGAAGATGTCGAGCAGCGCGATCCTCGACATGGTGAAGGCGAGCCCGTCCAGGGTGAGCAGCAGGCCCGCGATGCCCCCGATGAGGGTGGAGCGGGAGAGCCGCCGCGCGAGCCTGATGGTGGCGAACACCAGCAGCGTCCCGAAGATGAGGGGCATGAACCGCCAACCCGTCGGGTTCATGCCGAAGAGTTGCTCACCGGCGCCGATCAGCCACTTGCCGATGGGCGGGTGGACGATGAACGCGGGGCCGTCGAGGTAGGTGTTGACGTCCCCGGCGATGATCTTCGGGTTGACGACGTCGCCGTCGGGCCACGCCCGCTCGTAGCCGAACTTCCACAGCGTCCAGGCGTCCTTGGCGTAATAGGTCTCGTCGAAGACCACCTTGTCGGGCACCCAGTAGTTGACCCACCTGATGACGAAAGCCAGCACGGTGATCGCCGCGGTGACGATCCACCCGGCGAGGCGGTCGGTCATGACCCCGTCGCGCAGCCGCTGGACGGTGGTCAGCGGCGTGTAGTGGACGACGGTGTGCTCCTCGGGGGACGCAGGGCTCGGCGGCAACGCACGCGCCGGTCCGTAGACGACCGGCGACTCGTCGAGGCCGCGGGAATCGGCCTCGGTGTCGTTCCCCGTGGCAGTCACGCGGTCATCCTATGCGGGACCGCTGTGTCCTGGCTGAGTGTCAATGAACGACGCACTCGGGGATACTGCGGGGGTGACGTCCCTCGTGCTGGCAGGCACCCCGATAGGTAACCTCTCCGACGCCTCCCCGGCGTTGCGGGCCGCGTTGGCGACGGCCGACGTCATCGCCGCCGAGGACACCAGGCGCCTGAGGAACCTGCTCTCTGCGCTCGAAGTGAGTACCGGCGCCCGCATAGTGTCCTATTTCGACGGCAACGAGGCCTCGCGTGCCGAATCCCTGCTCGCCGACCTGCAGCAGGGCAGGACCGTCGTGGTGGTCACCGACGCAGGCATGCCGACGGTCTCCGACCCCGGCTACAGGCTGGTGACCCTCGCGGTCGAGGCCGGGATCGCCGTGTCGGTGGTGCCCGGGCCGTCGGCGGTGCTGGTCGCGCTCGCCCTCTCGGGGCTGCCGACCGACAGGTTCTGCTTCGAGGGCTTCCTGCCCCGCAAGCCGGGGGAGCGTCGCCGGCGGCTCACGGCGCTGGCAGCCGAGCAGCGGACGATGGTGTTCTTCGAGGCACCGCACCGCGTCCAGGAGTTCCTGGCGGACGCCGAGACGGTCTTCGGCGGCGACCGCCGCGCGGCGGTGAGCCGCGAACTCACCAAGACGTACGAGGAGACCAAGCGGGGGACCCTCGCCGAGCTGGCGCAGTGGGCGGCCGCGGGCGTCCGGGGCGAGATCACCGTCGTCATAGCGGGGACGCAGGCCGCGGCTGCCGACCTGCCGACGGCAGTCGCGGAGGCGCTGGAGCGCATCGCCGGCGGCGAGAAGCTGTCGGAGGCGGTGTCGGCGGTCGCAGAGGTCTCGGGCCTGCCGCGGAAGGTGCTGTACGAGGCCACCCTCGACGCACGGAAGGGCTCACGATGACGGCTGTGCACACCCACCTCGAAGGCCTCGGCCTGCCGGCGGCGCCCGAGCCGTTGCCGGCGCCTGTGACAGACTCCCACACCCACCTGACGTCCACGCGGGACTACAGCGGGCTGGAGGTGGACGCGAACCTGCTCGCCGCGAACGCCGTGGGTGTCACGAGGGTCGTGGACGTCGGCACTGACGTCGCCTCGTCGGTCGAGTGCCTGGTGATCGCCGAACAGTACGACGAGGTGGTCGCCTGCGTGGCGCTGCACCCCAACGACGCGGCTCGGGCCGGCGACGGGCTCGGGGCGGAACTGGAGAAGCTCGAAGCCCTCGTCGGCTCGTCGCCGAAGATCCGCGGCGTCGGAGAGACCGGGCTCGACTACTTCCGTACCAGGGACGATGCCGGCCGGGCGCGTCAGAAGGAGTCGTTCGCCGCGCACATCGCCTGGGCGAAGGCGCACGACCTCGCGTTGGTCATCCACGACCGCGACGCGCACGACGACATCCTCGACGTGCTCGACGCCGAGGGCGCTCCCGACCGGGTGATGATGCACTGCTTCTCCGGCGACGCGGCGTTCGCGCGGCGCTGCCTGGACAGGGGCTTCTGGCTGTCCTTCCCGGGGCCTGTCACGTTCAAGCCGAACGACGCGCTGCGGGAGGCGTTCGACCTCACCCCCGCCGACAAGCTGCTCGTGGAGACCGACGCCCCCTACCTGACGGCCATGCCGCTGCGCGGCAAGCCGAACGCTTCCTACCTGATGCCGTTGACTGTCAGGTTCATGGCCGAGCGGCGGGGGATCGACGTCGCGGACCTCTGCTCGCAGCTCTCACGCAACGCGTCGACTGTCTTCGGGGAGTGGGGCCGTCCATGACCCTGCTCGACCCCCGGACCATCAGGGAACTCGCCGCCGAGCTCGACCTGCGGCCCACCAAGCAGCGCGGGCAGAACTTCGTGCACGACGCCAACACCGTCCGGCGGATCGTGGCGACGGCCGAGGTCGGCCCCGAGGACGTCGTCCTGGAGATCGGCCCGGGCCTCGGTTCGCTGACCCTGGGCCTGCTCGAGGTGGTCGAACGGGTGGTGGCGGTCGAGATCGAGCCGAGCCTCGCTGCCCGGTTGCCGCGGACTGTCGCCGCCCTCATGCCCGGACGCGAGGCGGCGCTCACCGTGATCGAGGCCGACGCCCTGGAGATCGCCGACCTGCCTGACCCGCAGCCGACGGCGGTGGTGGCGAACCTCCCTTACAACGTGAGCGTGCCCGTGCTGCTGCACGTGCTGGCGAGCTACCCGACGATCACCAGAGGACTGGTGATGGTGCAGTCGGAGGTCGCCGACAGGCTCGTCGCCCCGCCCGGTTCGCGCGTGTACGGCGTCCCGTCGGCCAAGCTCGCCTGGTACGCGGCGGCGCGCCGGGTCGGCAGCGTTCCTCCGACAGTGTTCTGGCCGGTGCCGAACGTCGACTCGGGGCTGGTCGAGCTCGTACGCCGCGAGCCGCCCGCGACGACGGCGACCCGGCGCCAGGTGTTCGCCGTGGTGGACGCCGCCTTCGCGCAGCGCCGCAAGATGCTGCGCGGTGCGCTGTCGGGGATCTTCGGCTCATCCGCCGCCGCCTCGGAGGCCTTGTCGTCGGTCGGGGTCGACCCGCAGGCCCGCGGCGAGGTGCTGGGGATTGCCGAATTCTCTCTGATCGCCGAGGCGCTCGCCGCCCGGTGAGTCCGCCGCCGAGCCTGGGGAGGGGACGGCCCGGCGGCTGTTCGATAACCTCACGGCATGGCTTCTCCGCTCACCGAGAGTGAGGTGGTCCGGGTCCGGGCCGCCGGCAAGGTGAACCTCGCGCTGCGGAGCGGTCCGCGACGTCCCGACGGCTACCACTCACTCGCCACGGTGTTCCAGGCGGTGTCGGTCTTCGACGATGTCGAGGCGCGGTGGGCGGTCCCCGGACAGTTCGGGATCACGGTGCTCGGCGAGCAGGCAGCCCTCGTCCCGACGGACGGGACGAATCTCGCCGTCAAGGCGGCGAAGCTGCTCGCCCGGACGCACGGCGTGGGCGAACTGGGCTGTGAGCTGACCATCAGGAAGTCGATCCCCGTGACCGGCGGCATGGCGGGCGGTTCGGCGGACGCCGCGGGGGCACTGCTGGCCTGTTCGGTCCTGTGGGATCTCGACACCTCGCCCGACGAGCTGGCGGCGCTGGGGGCGAAGCTCGGAGCCGACGTCCCGTTCTGCCTGCTGGGTGGGACGGCGCTGGGCGCCGACCGGGGCGACAGGCTGGCGCCGGTCCTGAGCCGCGGCACCTACCACTGGGTGCTGGCGCTGAGCGAGGGCGAGCTCTCCACTCCCGAGGTCTTCGGCAGGTTTGACGAATTGCACCCGTCCGGGTCCGACACGTTGGAGATCCCGCCGTCGCTGTTGAACGCGCTGATCGCGGGCGACCCTGCCGCGCTCGGAGCCGCCCTGGTGAACGACCTCGAACCGGCGGCGCTGAGCCTGCGTCCGGGGCTCAAGCAGGTGCTCCGTGCGGGACGCGACCTGGGGGCTCTGGGTGCCATGGTGTCGGGTTCGGGGCCGACAGTCGCCTTCCTCGTGGCTGACGAGTCGGCGGCCATCGACCTCTCGGTCGGGTTGGCCAGCGAAGGGGTCGGACGTTCGGTCAAGCGGGTGCACGGCCCGGTGCCCGGCGCGCGCCTGCTGAACTGACGGGGCCTGACCGGCGGGGTTCCCGGGCGTCGAGCGCGCTTCTCAGAGTGCTCGACGAGCCCCTTCCCGTCCTAGACGGCTGCCTCGGCTTCCACGGCGACGTCGGCGGTCTCACGCGGCGGCAGGAAGCGTGCCAGGACGACGAGCCCGAGCAGCAGGACTGCCGGCACGAACATCGCGTGCTGGATCCCGAAGCCGTGGACCGCAGCGCCGATGATCGCGGGGCAGATGAGGAACGCCGCGTAGCCGAAGGTCACCACGACCGCGAGCCCGCGACCGCCTGCGGTGTGGCCGGCGACCGCGTACACCTGGGGAGCGATGAGGCCGACGCCGAGGCCGACCAGCGACCAGCCGACGAGCAGCAGCGGCAGGGTGCTCATGGTGGAGACGACGAGGTACCCC
>JAEWIK010000293.1 GCA_023387135.1 Actinomycetes bacterium
GGGCACACTGAACCATGCGCATCGAGATCGTGCAGGGCGACATCACCACGCTGGCGGTGGACGCCGTGGTCAACGCCGCCAGTCCCCGCATGAGGGGCGGCGGCGGGGTGGACGGGGCGATCCACGCCGCCGGCGGCCCGGAGATCCTCGCCGACTGCATCCGGCGCTTCCCGGACGGGTTGCCCACCGGACAGGCGGGGTGGACGACGGCGGGCAGGCTGCCCGCCAGGTGGGTGATCCACGTGGTCGGCCCCAACCGCACGGCCGGCCAGGTCGACAGGTCGCTGCTGACCTCGTGCTACTCCAACGCGCTCGCCGTCGCCGACGAACTCGGCGCCCGCAGCGTCGCCTTCCCGCTGGTCTCGGCGGGGATCTACGGCTGGCCGCTGGCGGACGCGGCGCGCGCGGCTGTCGAGACGGTGAGCGGCACGCCGACGGAGGTGGAGACCGCGCTGCTCGTCGGGTACGGGCCGGCGGCGACAGCGGCGCTGCGGGAAGCCCTCGCCGAGGCGCCGGGCCACCAGGCGTCAGGTGATCGGGGCAGCGACGGCCAGGGGCAGGTCGATTGACTGTAAAGTGAACGAACTGTGACCCTGAGTGACCTCTACGCCCGCCACCGCCACAGCCTGTTCCAGTTCGTGCGGTTCGGTCTCGTCGGCGGAGCGGGCGTCGCGGTGAACCAGGTGGTGCTCGTGCTCACCAACATCGTCGCCAGGGACGCCCTGGGCGCCGGGCACGACGACATCCTCATCGACCTGCCGTTCACCGACTTCAACGTCCGCAACTACCACCTGTACGTGATCATCGCGTTCCTGGTCGCCAACCTCTTCAACTTCCTGCTGAACCGCCACTGGACCTTCAAGGCCGATGACAGGGCAGGCATCTGGCACGAGTACTGGCCGTTCCTGGTCGTCGGTCTCGGCGCGCAACTCGTGGGGCTCGCCCTGATCACCGCGCTGATGCACCCGCAGTCGCCGATCGGGCTCCCGAGCAGCGTCTTCGACAACTCGTCGGGCTTGCGCAACAAGCTCTACTGGGCCAACCTCATCACCATCGTGTGCGTCATGCCTGTGAACTTCGTCCTCAACAAGTTGTGGACGTTCCGCGCCGTGCGCGCGCGCCATGCCCGGCAGAAGGCAGAGGTCAGCTAGGGCATGCACCTCAAGAGCCTCACCCTGCGAGGGTTCAAGTCCTTCGCCTCGACGACCACCCTGCGGTTCGAGCCGGGGATCACCTGTGTGGTGGGACCGAACGGCTCGGGCAAGTCGAACGTGGTCGACGCGCTGAGCTGGGTGATGGGGGAGCAGGGGGCGAAGACCCTGCGCGGCGGCAAGATGGAGGACGTCATCTTCGCCGGCACCTCGGGCCGCGCCCCGCTCGGCAGGGCCGAGGTGCAACTCACCATCGACAACTCCGACGGCGCGCTGCCCATCGAGTACACCGAGGTCACCATCTCGCGGACGATGTTCCGCTCCGGGGGCTCCGAGTACGCCATCAACGGCAGCTCCGCCCGCCTGCTGGACGTGCAGGAACTGCTCGCCGATTCCGGCATCGGCAGGGAGATGCACGTCATCGTCGGGCAGGGCCAGCTGGACAGCATCCTCAACGCGACTCCCGAGACCCGCCGCGGCTTCATCGAGGAGGCCGCCGGGGTGCTCAAGCACCGCAAGCGCAAGGAGAAGGCCGAACGCAAGTTGGAGGCCACGGCGGCCAACCTCGCGCGGCTCAACGACCTGCTGGGCGAGATCCGCAGGCAGTTGAAGCCGCTCGGACGCCAGGCCGAGGTCGCCCGCCGCGCCGCTGTCATCCAGTCGGAGCTCCGGGACGCCAAGGCGAGGCTGTTCGCCGACGACTACGCGAAGGCAGCAGCGTCGCTCGCCACCGACCAGCAGGCCGAACAGGACCTGCGGGATCGCCGCGCCGCCGTGGAGGCCGCGTTGGAGGCCGCCAGGCAGGCCGAGCAGGCTGCCGAGCAGGCGTCCAGGGAGTCCGCCCCCGAACTGACCCGGGCCCAGGAGACGTGGTACGCGCTCGCCGCCCTCGCCGAGAAGGTGACGGCGACGGGGTCGATAGCGGCCGAGCGGAAGCGGGCCGCCGAGTCGATGGGAGTGGACGACCGTCCGGGCCGCGACCCGGAGGCCATCGAACGCGAGGCGGCCGCCGTCAGGCAGGCGGAGGCCGCCCTCCGCGAGGAGATCGAGGCCAAGTCGGAGGCGCTCGCCCGCGCCACCGCCGAACGCCAGGCCGCCGACGCCGCCTTCGCCGAGGCCGAACGCCAGTTCCAGGCCCACCAGCGCGCCATCGCCGATCGGCGGGAGGGCCTGGCCCGGCTCACCGGCGAGGTCAACACGCTGCGGGGGCGCGCCGAGTCGGCCGCTGCGGAGATCGAGCGGCTCGGTGCGGCCAGGGCCGAGGCCGAGCACAGGGCAGTCGAGGCGCGGCACGAGTACGCGAAGCTCGAGACGAAGCTCGCTTCCCTGAGCGCCGGCGAGTCCGGGCTGGACGCCGCCTACGAGAAGGCCGCCGACGCCGCCGCCGACCTGCAGCGCAGGCACGAGGAGCTCAAGGCGGCCGAGGTCGCCGCGAACGCCGGCAGGGCAGCGCTGGCCGCCAGGGTCGAGGCCCTGCGGCTGGGGCTCGAACGCCGCGACGGCTCGGCCGCGCTGCTCGCGGCGAGCGACAGGCTCGACGGCCTGCTGGGCTCGGTGGCCGCCCTCATC
>JAEWIK010000330.1 GCA_023387135.1 Actinomycetes bacterium
GGATCGAACATGAGCGGGCAGCCGCCGTCGATGACCTGGACCCCGTGCTCCCGGCCGTAGGCAGTGGCCTCGTCCGAGACGCTGCCGGCGTCGATCGAGCGGTGCATCCAGACGTGCTTGACGCCGAGGTCGACCGCCTCCTTCATGGTGTCGAGGGCTCGGGACGGGGCCGTGCCGATGACGACGGCCTCGACGCCGCCGGGGATGGCTGCCAGCGACGGGTAGGCGGGCTTGCCGTTGATCTCGGTGGCGTTCGGGTTGACGGCAAAGGCTTCGTAACCGCGCTCGACGAGCCGGTCGAAGACGACGTTGCTGCCATGGCTGCCGGGTGTGCGGGAGACGCCGGTGACGGCGATCCGGTGGCAGTCCAGGAAATCGTGGGCAGCTTGGGCAATGGTGACCATGGGATTCCTCCTCCTGCGCAGGAGGCTAGACCGACCCCGTCACACGGGTGGGACAAAGCCCTCCGGGTCAGGGTCAAGTCGGGGTCGGAGTGCCGATGCGAAACCACCACCCGATCCGTAGTACAGTGTCCAGCCGGACCCCACCACGGTCCGACAACTGAAGATTCGGGCTGTAGCGCAGCTTGGTAGCGCACTTGACTGGGGGTCAAGGGGTCGCAGGTTCAAATCCTGTCAGCCCGACTGTAAAAGGCCTTGTCGGACGCCGATTCTAGTCTCGACATGGGGAAGCTCTCCGGTACATAGCAACCCAAGAGGGTTGCTACCTACCTCAGAAACAGGTCGCCAACTGGCGGTCCGGCGCATAGAAGCCGTCGTGAGAGACATGGCAGCGGCGTGGTTGCGCCTCAGCGAACTGGCCGACGAAGTCGACAACGAACTCGTTCATCTCCCGGTCGAGGAACGTCGAAAGATCCGCGCACGCCTGGACGAGGTGAATCAGTCCCTTCAAGAGATCGACGTGGCCCGGCCGTCCATTCACGAACGGGGAAGGCGCACCTGGAGTGCACGCTCCGTTGGTAAGCCGAGACGCTAACGGCGTCCAGTTCGCGTCAACTGCTGGACGTGAACGCGGCATCTGTCCCGCACGGCGAGACCGGTCCTTGTCGACCTGTGAGGGCGTTCGATTCAGTCACGCGCTCCCACGGATGTCTCCCAATCAGTCAGCGCGCGCGTCAGGTCCGCCGCGTCGAGAGCGACGGACGCGGAGTGTCGCCAACTCTCGCTCGCGGTGGTCAGGACCATCTCGGTCCCACGTGGACTCGGGAACTCGATCGAGACACGGGCCGAGATCGCACCGGCACGCTGATCGACTGAGGTACCACTGGCGGCGAGGAGTAGCGGCACTGATGCGCCGTCGCTGGTGAGGGCGATGGACAGCGACGCCTCTGGCCCGTCGGTTCCCCACCACATGAGTTCCGAACTGATCCGATCGAGGATCGCAGCGTCATCCGACGATGCTTCGACGAACAGGTCAAACCCGCAGACCGACCGGGAGACGAACCCGCGGGCGGTCCAGACGTGCAGCCCGGGACGGCGCTCCAGCACCGAGTCGAACGCGGTCGTGGAGACGGTGATGGCCATGACCGCCAACTGTACTTGCAGTGCCTGTCGCTGCCGGTTCGTCCACGACAGTCCTTGGTTCTGCGGCCATCCTGAGCCGTGTTCGTGATCGAGGTCTTGGTGATTCCGATGGCGATCGTGAGCCTGCTTCCCGCCATGTTGATCCCGGCTGGTCATGTCGCGGCCGCTAGGTGCTCACAGTTGTGCGAGAGTTCCTCCTCGTCGGAGTCTCGGTCGGGTTTACGCTCGGGCCATGAGTCGCAGCGAACCCCTGAAGTGGTTGACCGTGGTGTTGCTGGTCATCGCTCTGGCGCTCGCCATCTGGGCATGGCAGCTCTCGGGGCAAATAGATCCCTTTGATGAAACGTCCAGATTCTCGAACTTCTCACCGGAAGCCTTGGTGGCCATCGAGGAGCAAGTCCGAACCCTGTGGAACCTGACGGGGGTCTTCATCATGACCGGGATCGCAGCACTGATAGCGACCTTATTGACCAGGCCGGAGACTGCCCGGCACTGAGGAAGGCTGTCTCGGTTCCAGTCAGGCGCTAGTTTGCCCGCGGTCCGTTGTCCTCCGGCGGCATCCATCCGATCACCCAGTGCGTGACGGCGTCGAGGCGGACGTGACGAACGGCGGTCCGGCTGTGCGACCTGCACTGCCTTCCCGCCGTTCCAGGCCGAGGGTACATCGACCGGGGCGCCGCTCAACGCAGCTGAGCGCGTGCCCCCGCACCTGGCGGGCCCCCGCGGTCCCGCGCGTGCGGGGTGAGCCGGCGCTGACTGTTAATCAGAGGGTTCCTGGTTCGGCCGTCCCGCCCGGGGTGACGCTCGCTCGTTGGACGGGACAGTCTCGTCCTCTGGGAGAGAGGAGGGGCAATCCCTGGAGGCGCGACGCGGTATCTTCGACTTCGGGCGGCGGGAACGCAGTGCACCAGCACAGCGGGACCGCCGTCCTCTCGTTCCCAGCTTGCGAGCTCCACGCCCGCCGGCGTTCAACGCCGGACCGTCGTCGGCGCGTTAACGTGATGGGATCTCAGCCGTGAGTGCCTCTGCGTGGGTTCTGTCGCGGGCGACAGACAAGGTCTCACCCTCGTCCTCGACCGGGAGTGGTGACGGCCGCGGAAGGGGCGGACGTTCCCGAGTACGTGGGGCGGGGGCCGGGCAGCCACGCCCTGTGGGGCACACTGACGAGGTGAGGAATCCCGGCGATGGAGCTTGGCCGCAGACGGCGGAAGCCCTGATGCGGTCGCGGTTCGAGGCCTTCAGGGACGGCAACGTCGACTGGCTGCTTCGGTCCTGGCACTCGTCGACCCGGCCGGCATCGCTCGATCTCCATGACAACCCGACGTGGCGACGACTGCAGATCGTCGACACCGTCGCCGGCGGCCCCGAGGACGACACGGGCATCGTCGAGTTCCGGGCGACCTACCTCGCGACCGGCGGCGGCGTCGGCGTCCAGCACGAGAGGTCACGCTTCGTCCGCGAGGACGGCCGCTGGTACTACCTCGCCGCCATCTGACGTTCCACACGCGAATCCCAGCAGGTCGATGGACGGGCGACGCGACCCATCTCCCCGTTCCGGAGCCTCTGCATGGGGACGCTGCACGGTTACGTCCAGCCCCAGTGGCGCCGCTGCGCGCTGATGGCCCACGTGGTGATCGCCGGGTAGTCGGCGGTCGGAGGCAGTGGGCTGCGTCCGCTGTCGAGCAGTTCCCGGACGCGAACCTGGAACTCGGTGATCTCGGCGGAGACCTCGTCGCGGGGTACCTCTCCACGCTTGACCGCAAGAACGCGCTCCCTGTCAGGTGACGGCATCGGAAGCGTGAGATGCCCGGTGCTGGCGATCTCGTAGCCCTGGTGCGCGAGTCGAAGGGCGTGACTCCCGTACTTGACGTCCCAGCCGTACCTCTCGACCAACTCCGGCCGGTTCGGGACGTCGCGCTTCGACTGGCCCAGCATGCGCTCGTGCTGAGAGTGCATGTAGCCCAGGAACCGTTCGACTGCCTGTCGCGACAAGAACGACGTCCGAAGCGCCCGGAGTTCCCTACCCAACGCCGAACTGACGACGACTGACTCCTCGGGGGCAAAGAGGGGCAGCAGCACGGTGGGGTTGCCCTTGATCGCCAGCCGGAGGTACTTCCGCAGCGAGTACAGGACGAGGTCGGTGTCCCCGTGTCCGCTGCGGACGCCCTCGGGCTGGGTGCGCCAGATGTAGTCCTGGCGGTGCTGCTCGACGCCGAGCAGGTACTCGGGCGGTTCGATATAGATGCCCATCTCGTCATGGTCGTCCGTGCCCGCGATCGCGATCCCGTGGACGCCGCTGCCAACGACAGATCGCAGGATCTCGTTGGTCAGGGCGACCTCCCGATCGCCGTACTCGGCATTCTTAGGGGCGGTCACCGCTACCTCCTGGATGGTCGACTCGCTCGGTGCGCGGCAGTTGGTCTCTTCATGGCGTGCTACCGGAGCCGCGACACGGTGGCCGCGACTCCGGCAGGGTCAGTCGCCCTTGACGTTGACGAGCTGGCGCAGGACGTGCCGGACCTCGACGAGGTCGTCGGCGTCGGCCATGTCCTGGTCGATGTCCTTGTAGGCGGACGGGATCTCATCGATGAACGCGGCGGTGTGCCGGTACTCGATGTCTCCCATCGCCTGCTCGAGGTCCGTCTGGGTGAACTGCTTACGGGCCTGGGAGCGGCTGTACTGCCTCCCCGCCCCGTGGGGGGCGGACCGGAGCGCGACCGGGTTTCCCTTGCCGACCACCACGTACGACGCCGTGCCCATGGAGCCCGGGATCAGGCCGGGGACACCCTCGGACGCATCGATGGCACCCTTGCGGGAAAGCCACACCTGCTTGCCGAAGTGCTTCTCGGACTCGGTGTAGTTGTGGTGGCAGTTGACCTGCTCCACCCGCTCGACAGCCACGACGCCCAGCCAGCCGGCCACCGCGGTCAGGACGCGATCCATCATCTCCTCGCGGTTCAGCAGCGCGAACCGCTGCGCCCAGCGGAGCTCCCGGATGTACTTCCAGAACTCGTCGGTGCCCTCGACCAAGTAGGCAAGGTCGGGGTCGGGCAGATCGATCCACCACCGCCGGGCCAGCTTCTGGGCGACGCCGATGTGGTGGACGGCGATCTTGTTCCCCACCCCGCGCGAGCCGGAGTGGAGGAACGCCCACACCCGTCCCAGCTCGTCGGTCGACAACTCGATGAAGTGGTTGCCGGAGCCGAGTGTGCCGAGCTGCAGCCGCCAGTTCGCTGCGTACGCCGACGGGTCGAACCCGGCCGTGTCGGCAGCTGCCTCCAGGTCGGCGATCCGGGCCCGCGTGTACTCGCGGGTGACGGCGCCGTTGTAGGAGCCTGCCGAGGTGGGGACGGCGGCCTCGATGGCCTCCCTCACCAGCCTGCGATCGGGCGGCAAGTCGGCGACGGTCAGCGGGGTGCGGACGGCGATCATGCCGCACCCGATGTCGACCCCGACCGCCGCCGGGATGATCGCGCCGAGGGTCGGGATGACCGAGCCGACGGTGGCTCCCTTGCCGAGGTGCGCGTCAGGCATGAGCGCGATGTGCGGGTGGATGAACGGCAGCCGGCTCGCCTTCAGCGCCTGCTCGCGCGTCTGGTCGTCAAGGATGGACGCCCAGTTCACCAGCCGGTTGCTCAGCCGCTCCATGGTGGTGTCCCTTCTGTGATGTCATGGAAAAGCCCCGGACGGAGGTGTCCGGGGCTCAGGTGTGCGTGCTGGCGTCAGAATCTTCGACGGGCATGCGGCGAGAGCCCCCGGGCGGGGAAGCCTTTCGGCTCGTAGCGCATGGCATGCCTTCCTGAGGACCAGCCGACGGACGTTACACGACCACCGAGTCCTGTGCAACCGGAGAAGATCCCCGAGTCGACGTGGCCCGGTCACACGTACACCGTCGGCGCGGACGAGGACCACAGCCACGCCACGCTGCGCGTCCCCGGCAGACGCGAGTGCGACCGGCTCGCATCGCTTCGATCCGAATCTCTGCACGCGAGGTAGATTGCGAATCGCGTCAC
>JAEWIK010000030.1 GCA_023387135.1 Actinomycetes bacterium
GTGCTGGGCGCTCGCCCGCGACGGCAGGCCGCGGCCGGGGTTCGACAGGGTGCTCACGCAGGCGGAGCTACTGTCCCACCTCGGGCAGGTGGACGCGGTGGTGTGCGCGCTGCCGGGCACCCGGCTCACGCATCACCTCGTGGACGCCGCCTTCCTCGGGGCGCTCAGGCGCGGTGCAGTCGTGGTCAACGTCGGTCGCGGCAGCGTCATCGACGAGCACGCCCTCGTCGAGGCGCTGGCGTCCGGCAGGGTCGGCTTCGCGGCCCTCGACGTGTTCGAGGTCGAACCGCTCCCGGTGGAGAGCCCCTTGTGGGACTCGGAAAGGGTGATGCTCAGCCCGCACACCGCCGCCCTGGACGCGGGCGAGGAGGAGCGCATCGTCGAGTTGTTTCTGGACAACCTCGACAGGTGGCTGACGGGCAGGCGGCTCCGTAATGTCGTCGACAGCGTCGAGTTCTACTGAGGCTCGCCGCCCGCGATCACGACCTCGATGCCCGACTCGGCGAAGGAGCGCTGCTGTTCGGCGGTGATCCCCGCGTCGGTGAGGAGCGTCGTGTGGCTGCGCGCCAGGTTCATGGACGCGAACGCCCGGCGACCGATCTTGGTGGAGTCCGCGACGATGACGGCACGCTCGGCGCGACGTGCCATGAGCGCGTTGACCTTGGCCTCGAGTTCGTTGTGCAGGGTGGGACCGAGCACGGGGTCGAGCCCGTTGGCGCCGATGAAGGCGATGTCGATGGTGAGTTCCTGCAGCGTCGCCTCGGCGAACGGGCCCACGAGCTCGTAGGAGCGCGGGTTCAGGATGCCGCCGGTGAGCACCGTCTTGATCTGCGGCCGCATGGCCAACTGGGAGGCGATGTTGACGGCGTTGGTGACGATCGTCAGCGCCGGGCCCGAGGCCTGTTCGGCGATGTCGCCGCGCGCGGCGAGGGTGGCGGCGACAGCGGTGCTGGTGGTGCCTCCCGAGAGCCCGACGACGCTGTCCTTCGCCACCATGGCACTGGCGGCGTCGGCGATCTGCTGCTTCAGGTCGGCGTTCTGCTCACTCTTGTAGCGAATGGGCAGGTCGTAGGCGACCTCCAGGGACAGCGCGCCGCCACGCGTGCGGGCCAGCAGCCGCTGTTCGGCGAGGGTGTCGAGGTCGCGTCTCGCGGTCGCCGGCGAGACGTGCAGGGATTCGACGATCTCGTCGACCTGCAGCTGTCCCCGCTCGGCGAGCAATTCGAGCAGGGACGCGAGGCGGAGTGAGCGGTTCACCGGGGGTGTCCTCCCGTGTCTGTGGCGTGGGCGTGACGATGGTGACGCGTCCGACGACAGGATAGGGGCTGTGAGAGCGGATGTGATTGAAGTTGGCGTTTTTGCTGCCTCAGTTGCACTGTTTGATCAGTGTGAGCGGGCGGTTCCGAAGGCCTGGAGCACTTTTTCGGGCGCTGGGGGCACGTCGACCGGCACACTGCCGGACCGGAGCGACACTGTCGCGCTCTCGCCGGCGGCCACGGCGTCGCGGGCGGCGAGCGGAGAGGTCTCGGTGGCGCCCCCGTCGAGGGCGTAGTCGATGAACTCGCCGACGAGCTCGGAATCGGCACCGCCGTGGGTGCCCTCACCGGCGGTGAAACCGAAGACGGCGTCGGCCTCGGCATAGCCGGCGTGCCTGCGGTTCCAGAGCCTGACCTCGCCGTCCTCGGTGTCGCCGACGTTCTCGAGCCTGCCCTCCGACCCGATCACCGTGTAGTTGCGCCAGTAGTCCGGCGTGAAGTGGCACTGCTCGTAGCTGGCGAGCACGCCGTTGCGCAGTTCCATGAGCATCATCGAGATGTCCTCGACGTCGATGACCGGATGGAGCCTCGCGTGGCTCCTCGGCGGCCACAACTCGGGCTCTGCCACGTCGGACGCCCGCTGGCGCGGGTCGCCGGAGCGTTCACCGTCGCCGTAGAGAGCGAGCTTGCCCATGGCCGTGACGCGGGCGGTGGGGGCGCCGGCGAGCCAGTGGATCACGTCGAGGTCGTGGGCTCCCTTCTGCAGCAGGAGCCCTGTCGTGTTGCGGCGCTCGGCGTGCCAGTCCTTGAAGTAGAAGTCGCCGCCGTGGCCCACGAAGTGCCTGCACCACACGGCGAGGACCTCGCCGACGGCTCCCTCCTGGATCAGCCGGCGCATCGTGCGCACCATCGGGAAGTGCCGCATGTTGTGCCCGACGTACAGCCTGGCCTCGTTCTCGACCGCCGCCGCGAGGATCCTGTCGCTGCCCTGCGTGGTGATGGCCAGCGGCTTCTCGCAGAACACCGAGACCCCATGCTGAAGGGCGGCCACCGCGATGCGCTCGTGGGTGTGGTCGGGGGTGAGCACCATGACGGCGTCCACCCCCGACCCCAGGAGTCGTTCCAGGTCATCGGTGACGAAGGCGTCGGGATAGCGGCTGCGGGCTGCCCCGAGCAGGTCGGGATCGGTGTCGCAGATCGCGCTCACCCTCGCCCGCGGATGCTCGTCCACCAGGGCGCCGAGCAGCGCCCGGTTCCCGAAGCCGATCAGTCCCACCTGCAGCGTCATCGCCTTGTCTCCGTTCGCCTGGTCGTCAGAGGTACTGGTCGTCGTGCGGCATCGGCCGCGCCGCCACGAGCGGCACCGGGGCATGAACAGTGTGAATCCACCGCCAGCCGCCGTCGGCAGGTTCCACGACCCCCGCCGCGTCCAGCCGTTCGAGCACACCCGACGGCAGGGCCGAGACGTCCACCTCGTCCGACTCCGTGCCGGCGAGCGAGTTGAGGGTCGCGATGAGCCCGGGGAAGTCGGCCTCGAAGCGTTCGGCGATGTAGAGGGTCCCTTCGAGGAAGTACGCCTCGTGGGGCTGGTCGTCACCGCGGCGCGGAGTGAGCGCGATGGTCACCATGAGCGGTCCCGCGACGGGGATGCCCGCTTCGCCCTCCTTCGGCGTGTAGACGACGTCGGCGTTGTAGTAGAGGTTGACGTCCCCGCGCCCGTCGAAGGCAGTGGGGCTGACCGTCGCCACGCCGTCCTCGTCGGTCACCGCCGTCAACTGGTAGGGCGCGTCCTTCTGCAGCTTGGTGGTGTAGCTGCCGTCGGGGTTCCACACCTCGACGAACCTGAACGTGAGCTCGGCACCGGCGACGGGCCGTCCGCCGGCGGTGAGCCTCGCCCGGAAGCTGTTGACGTACTGGTTGCCGTCGGCGTCCTGCAGCCGTTCGAGCGTGAGCCGAGGGGAGGCGGGCAGGGTGTTGTCGATCTCGAACAGGTCGACCCCGATGGTCATGTCCTGGTGGCCGAACGGCGAGTCGCTGCCGACATGGCCGAAGTTGGCGATCCGGCCGTCGGCCAGCTCGATCATGAACGGCTGGTAGAGGCTGTCGGGCAGGCCCTCGACCGGGATCCAGTTCCTGCCCTCGTCGTTCGACACCGAGTACGGCTTGTTGCGCCGAGACCCGACCAGCAGCCCGCTCGAGGAACGCACGACAGTCTCGGGGACCCAGCCTCCCTGTGGGTTGGCGACAGGGTCGGCGGGCGCTCCGAGCTCGATCGAGAGCAGCGAGCCGTTGATGTAGGAGTCGCCGCGGCGCTCGACGATCTGGCGCGCGACCGGCGTCGCCTGGACGTCGCCGGCGATGAACAGCAGCGAGCCGTCCTCCAGTTCGACCATGTCGTACTCGTGGGCGCCGATGCCCGGCAGCACGTAGTGCGGGCCGCTGAACTCGCGGCCGTCGGTCGAGGTGAGGAAGAAGGTCTGGATCTTGTTGAGGTAGGTCTCGCCGGGGAACATCGTGTTCCGCGTTGCCCGCGGCTTGTCCTTGCCCCACGGGGTGCCGTAGAGGGACGCGAGCACGACGATGGTCTGGTCGGCCAGCCTGCGGACGCGCCACACGTAGCAGCTCGTGCCGGGCAGCAGCGGCGGCAGCGTGGTCCAGGTCGAGCCGCCGTCGGTGCTCTCCCTGAGGTCGATGAAGTCGGCCCAGCCCGTCCGGGTGTCGTTGAACCGCCTCACCTCCAGGCCGATGATCCTGCCGTCGGGGAAGCCGATGTTGGTGAAGGCGCCGTCCTCGATCGCGCAGCGTCCTGTCTCGGTGTAGGTCACCCCGTCGGTGGTGCGCAGGTAGACGCGCTGCTGGATCAGGCCGGGGCTCGCGAAGTCGATCGCGCCGTAGGACACGGGAGAGCCGGCCGCCTCTCCCATCTCCAGCGTCGGCTTCTCATAGCGCGGGTTCGGAGCCTGCAGCGTCTCCTTGAAGGAGACGCCGATCGAGCCGTCGCCGTAGTCGAAGGCGGTGACCCAGGCCGTGAAGCCGGGCCGTACCTTCGGCGCGTAGACCTCGACCCGCTCGGCTCGGGTGGGCGTGACAGTGGGGAGCATCGACATTGGCGTCCGTTCTCGTTGCAGGTGGGAAGCTGGCCCTCCAGGCACTGGGGCACTGGGGGACCGGCGGGGCTGTGACTCCATGAGATGTTGAGCGAAACTGATAATATTCGACGATTATGTGGGGTAACTTGTCAATATCAGTCACTGAGAGCCGGTCGTTCGCGACCGAAACCGAGGAGCCATGACGACAGTGGAAGACCTCTCGGGGCCGCCTGGGGCATCAACGGCGCTGCCTCGCGCATCCCTCACCGCCACCGGCTGGCACGGCAGCAGGCTCGCCCGCGCCTACCGCTACATCCGCAAGCACTGGTTCACCTACCTGCTCGCGCTCCCCGGGCTGATCTGCCTCCTGGTCTTCTCCTACGGCCCGATGTACGGCATCCAGCTCGCCTTCAAGAAGTTCAGCGTCTCCAAGGGCATCTGGGGCAGCCCGTGGGTGGGTTTCGAGCACTTCGAGCGCATGGCAGCCGATCCTGTGTTCTGGACGGCGCTCCGCAACACGCTGCAGATCAACCTCCTCAACATCGCCTTCGGGTTCACCTTCAACATCCTGCTGGCGCTCCTGATCAACGAGCTCAGGCTCCGCTATCTGAAGTCTGCCGTGCAGACGCTGGTCTACCTGCCGTACTTCCTCTCGTGGGTGGTCTTCGCCGGCCTGGTGAGCGCGATCCTCGCGGTGTCCAGCGACGGCGGCCTGGTGAACACCCTGATGGCCAGCGTGGGCCTGCAGGAGGTCGACTTCCTCCGAAGTCCCGAGCTGTTCCAACCGGTGCTGGTGGTGACGAACATCATCAAGACCGCCGGCTACAGCTCGATCATCTACCTCGCCGCCATCGCGAGCGCCGACCCCGCGCTCTACGAGAGCGCCGCGCTGGACGGCTGCAATCGCGTCCACATGATGTGGCACATCACCATCCCGCGCATCCTGCCGAGCATCGTCGTGCTGCTGATGCTCCAGTTCGCCTCACTCTTCGTGTCGAACTTCGACCAGGTCTACAACCTCTATTCGAGCTTCGTGTACAGCACCGGCGACGTGCTCTCGACGTACGTGTACCGGATCAGCCTCGGCGGCGGCGGCAACTTCGAGCTCTCGACGGCGGTGAACCTGCTCTTCAACGTCGCGGGCCTGATCGTCATCGTGTTCACGAACCGCCTCGTGAAGCGTCTCGACGTCATGGGCATCTTCTAGGAAGGCTGGACAGTGACTACTACCGCCGAGACCATGGCCCTGCCGCGGCGCCGTCGCAAGCGCCTCAGGTTCAACCTCTTCGACGTGTTCGTCGTGGTGTTCACGGTCGGGTTCGCGCTCGTCTGCTTCTACCCGCTGTGGTACGTCTTCCTGGCGTCCATCACCCCGTACAGCGACTTCATCCAGCAGCAGTTGATGCTGTGGTTCCCGAACTCCCTCGACTTCCAGTACTACGTCGCGGTGTTCTCCACGCAGGTCTTCGCCAATGCGCTGTTCATCTCGGTGGCGAAGACGGTGCTGGGGACGATCCTGTCGGTGCTGGTGACGTCGATGATGGCCTACGCCGTGTCGAAGACCCACATCAAGGGCATGCGCACCATCAACGCGTTGGTGGTGTTCACCCTGCTCTTCACCGGCGGCCTGATCCCCGAGTACATGCTGTACCACGACCTCGGGCTGCTGCGGACGTTCTGGGTCATGGTGCTGCCGGGCATCCTGAACGTCTTCTACTTCATCATCATGCGGAACTACTTCTCCTACGCGGCTCCGAAGGAGCTGGAGGAGGCGGCGATGATCGACGGCGCCGGCGAGGTGAGGATCTTCTTCCAGGTGATCATGCCGATCGCCAAGCCCATGCTCGCGGCGGTCGCGCTGTTCATCGCGGTGATCCACTGGAACGACTACTACTCGTACATGATGTTCGTGTCGAACCAGCCCGACCTGCAGCCGTTCGCCTGGGTGCTGCGCAGGACGCTCGTCGACCCGTCGCTCATGAACCAGATCCGTAACGAGGCGGCGAGCACCGGCATGCCGATCCTGCCTCCGATCGGCTTGCGGATGGCGACGATCATCATCGCGATGCTCCCGATCCTCATGGTCTACCCCTTCCTGCAGCGCTTCTTCGCGAAGGGCATGCTGCTCGGTGCGCTCAAAGAGTGATCAGAATGTGATCGCCGATGACGCGAAAGTGCGTTATAGTGATCGAAGTTGGGCCCGTACCTCTGTTTTCCATCATCAGTCATCCTGAATCCATCACCTCTGAGAGAGGAAGCACGCTATGCGCAGCACTCTGAAGTGGGGCCTCGTCGGCGTTGCCGGGGTTCTCGCTCTCAATGTCGCGGGCTGCACGCCCCCGAGTCAGCAGAACCCGAGCGACCAGCCGTCGCAGTCAGGCTCCCAGGCGCCTGCCGAGAACGTCCCGATCAGGTTCGCCGCCTACGGCAACAGCATCGACGACCCGGCCGGCATGGCGAGCGATCCCATCAAGAAGGCGATCGAGGAGGCCACCAACCTCACGATCCAGTACGACACCGGCACCGAGGGCTTCGACGACCGGATGATCACCGAACTCGCCACGGGGTCGGGCCCCGACCTGTTCTCGACCTGGGGCGAGAGCGAGAAGATCCAGGGCTGGATCGCCGACGAGGCGATCGTCGACATGGCGGCCATCGTCAACGCGCAGCCCGACCGCTACCCGGTGCTCGCGAAGATGTTCAGCTCGCCCGAGTACCAGGGCTACAACAAGCTCTACAGCGGTGATCCCAGCAAGGCTTACGCCATCTACGCGATCGGCGCGCTCCCGACGCCCTCGTTCCAGGGAGTCCCGGTCTACAACGCCGCGCTGCTCGACGAGCTCAACGGCGGCAAGGTGCCGGAGACCGTCGACGAGTTCATCGCCTACACGACGGCGGTCGGCAAGACGGGCAAGGCGGGCTGGTGGCCGCGCAACGACAAGCTGACCACCTGGGGCGAGATCGACCGCACCATCGCCAACCCGCAGGGCACCTCCATCGCCCCGCCGGCGGACTCCGCGTGGACGGGCTTCAACGAGGTCGGCGACGACAAGTGGGAACTCGTCACCACGTCCGAGAAGAGCAAGGAGGTCGTGAAGCAGCTCGCGGCGATGTACGCGGCCAACGCGCTCTCCAAGGGAGTCGGCGTGAAGGGCGACTTCGACGACGCCTATGCAGACTTCGGCCTCGGCAAGCTCGCGTCCGCGAACTTCAACTTCGGCTACGCCGGCCAGTTCCGTGACTTCTGGAAGACCGCCTGGCAGCAGGCGCATCCCGACACCGCCAAGGTCTCCGACCTGGTCGTCGGCAAGGCACTGCAGGGCAGCGCCGGGTACGCGCAGGTCTACCAGACCACCGGCTGGATGGGCGCCCACTGGTTCATCCCCGCCAGCGCCAAGCACCCCGACCGCGTGCTCGACCTGATCGAGTTCCTCGCCAGCGCCAAGGGACAGGACCTCGTCTTCAAGGGCATCAAGGGCGTCACCTACAACGACGGCGCGAACGGCCAGCCCGAGTACATCAAGGGCGCCTGGGACTCGATCAACAAGGCGTACGGCACCTCCGACGGTCGCGGCAAGTACGTGTGGTTCGAGTACCTGTTCAGCGCCACGTCCTTCATGACCGAGCTCGAGACGAAGCCCTGGATCGAGACGGTCACCAAGCCCGTCGACTACTCGGCCGCCTGGTCGACCGATCTCGACAATGAGCTGCTCGCCGCGGCCCAGACCCAGATCGACGGCTTCGTGAACAAGGTCGTCGTGCCGCTGCCCGACTACTACAACCTCATCGTCCTCGGCGACGAGGCGAGCCAGCTCCGCACGCAGCTGAAGGAGATCTCGAACCGCTATCTCGCCGCCATGATCGGTGGCCAGATGGACGTCGACAAGGAGTGGGCGAACTACCAGGCCGAGTACGAGAAGGCTGGTGCGTCCCGCTACCAGGAGCTGTTCAACGAAGCCGTGCAGACGGCCAAGGGGCTCTCGAAGCAGTAACCGGCCACGCCGGTCCATCCGTCAGGGCGTTGCAGGGAGTCGCCTCCCTGC
>JAEWIK010000353.1 GCA_023387135.1 Actinomycetes bacterium
GGTCAACACCGCCATGTCCGACCAGCGCGCGACGGCCCCGCCGTCATGCAGCGCGACGGCCTGGTCCGCCAGCCACCCCACCTCCTCGGGCCAGGTGTCGAACTCGGCGGTCTCGATGCGGGCCGCCGGTGTCGAGGGCGGGCAGACCAGGTCGAGGTCGAGCCCACTCAACGCCGTGACGGCCCGGATGGGGGCGGCGAGGACGTTGGCGGCGTCGAGGATGCGCTGGCCGCTGCGACGGTTCACCGTGAGCGCGTACGCGGGCGCGGGCCCGCCGTCGGCCGTGGGGAAGTCGGTGCTGAACTGCAGGATGTTGCTCGCCGCGGCGCCGCGCCAGCCGTAGATAGCCTGGCAGGGGTCGCCCACCGCCGTCACCGGGTGGCCGCGTCCGCGATCTGGGTCGGGCCCCGAGAAGAGCCCGCGCAACAGCTGGGCCTGCGCGGCCGAGGTGTCCTGGTACTCGTCGAGCAGGACGACCGTGAACTCCGACCGCAACGCGTCGGCCACCGAGGGCACGCCGGTCGCCAGCCTCGCCGCCTGGGCCATCTGGTCGGCGAACTCGACGTAGCCGAGCTGCTCCTTCAGCTCCTCGTAGCGCATCACGAGCGCCGCGAGTTCGAGCCGCTCGGCCAGCGCCGCCCGCGACTTCGCCAGCGCGACGTACTCCTCGCCCTGCCTGGTGCGCGGGGCGGTGTCGAGGTCGGCGAGGAACCTCTCCGCGTGATCCGCCAACCGCTCGGGCGGCACCAGGTGCAAGCGGAGTTCGCCCGCCAGTTCGACGACCCGCTCCGTCACCGAGTCGGGGCGCAGCCGCGACAGGTGGCGCAGGGGCAGCGGCGGATCCGCGACGACCCTGGCCGCCAGCCTGAAGCGTGCCGCACCGGTGATCATCCTCGCGCCGGGCTCGATGCCGAGCAGCAGGCCGTGCTCGGCCACCAGGCGTCCGGCGAAGGCGTCATAGGTGAGCACGAGTTCCTCGCCCTCGCCCAGCCCCGACGACTCCCCGCCGGTGATGCCGGCCCTCGTCAGGGCGGCCCGCACGCGTTGGGACAACTCGCCGGCTGCCTTGCGGGTGAAGGTCAGGCCCAGCACCTGGTCGGGCCGGACGGCGCCCGAACCCGCCAGCCACACCACCCTTGCCGCCATCACCGTCGTCTTGCCCGAACCCGCGCCCGCGATGATGACCCCGGGCTCGAGGGGTGCCGCGATGGCGGCGAGTTGCTGGTCGGAGAACGGGATGCCGAGCAGGGCGGAGAGCTGTTCGGGATCTGTCAGCCGTGTCATCGCAGCACCTGCTCTCCCCTGCCCGAGACCGGGCAACTGTCGGCGAACGGGCAGGTCCTGCACTGGGCTCCGGGCGACGCGTCGAAGCAGCCCTCGGCCACGATGGCCGCCGCCGTCGCCACGCGGTGGTGGACCCAGGTCGGATAGGAGGTCTCCGCCGGATCGTCCCCGAGGTGGGGGTGCAGCGAGAGCGGGTCCTGCGCGAGTTCCTTCGGGAGATGGTCGGGTCTTCCCGGGTGGCGCAGGTAGACAACGCTCGCCCCACCGGCGCTGTCACCCAGGTCGCCGAAGCCGCCGGCCTCGATCGCCAACTGGTAGATGCCCAGCTGTTCCATCCCCGCGATCTCGCGAGCCGTCGGCACGCTGCGGCCCGTCTTGAAGTCGACGACGGCCAGGCGTCCGTCGGGGAGCCGTTCCAGCCTGTCGACGGTGCCCGCGAGGGTGACCTGCCGCGCGTCCACCTCGACCTGGACCTCGAACTGCTTCTCGACCCCTACGGCTTCCAGCCTGCGGGCTTGCCGCCAGGCGAGGAAGCGCCGGATCGCCGCCTCCGCCTCGACCCGCTCGACCGCCGACAGCCAGCCCGTCTGGAACCTCAACTGCTGCCACGCGAGATCGAGATGGTCGCCCAGCGCCAACTCGTCGAAACCCGCCTCGTCGGCGTGCTGGATCACGAGGTGGATGACCGACCCCAGCGAGGCGCTCACCGACACCGGCCCCTCGGCGTGGGCCGAACGACTGAGGAAGTAGCGCCTCGGGCAGGTGAGCAGCGAACTCACCTGGCTGGGGCTCAGCCGGATCGGCCCCTCGGACGGCACCGGGCCGCTGGAGAGTTCCCGCACCCCCCACCAGGTCACGGGATCGGCCCGGGGCACCAGCGACGAGCCGGCGTCGTCGCGCGCCTCGGCGAGCACGGCCAGTTCGCGCGCCGCCGCCTCCCGGCGGGCTGGGGCCTCGTCGATCCCGATGAGCACCTTGCGCAGCTCGCCGACGAAGCCCCCGAGGGTCACTGGTTCGCCGGTCGCGGGCTCCGCGGGTTCGACCCCCAGTTCGGCGAGGAAACGGGACGGCTGGTTGGCCTCGCCCTCGGTGCCCGCCGAACTGGTGACCACCAGCGCCTCGGACGCCCTGCTGCAGGCGAGGTAGAACAGCCTCCGCTCGTCGGCCAGCCGCTCGCGCACGTCCCTGCGCGGGCCTATCCCCTCGCTCACCAGCCGCTCCGGTTCCAGCAGCGCGGACACAGCACGGCCCGCCGGCCAGGCGCCCTCCTGAACTCCTGCGACCACCACGAGCCGCCACTGGCGCCCGCGGGCGCGATGGGCGGTCATGAGCTGCACGCCGCGGCTGCCCAGCCGGGACTCGCGAGCCCTGTCGGCAGGGATCTGCTGGGCCTCCACCACGCCGAGCAGCGCCCTGATGCCTGCAGCCCCGGCGCCCTCCACCTCGGAGGCGACCTCGAAGAAGGCCGACACCGCGTCGAGGTCCCTGTCGGCGCGCGGGTCCCCGCGCAGTGCCTCGGCGCGCAACCGCGCCGGCCAGGTGGAGCCGTTCCACAGCAGCCAGGCGATCTCGTCGGGCCGCGCGCCCGCGTCCGTCGCCGCGGTGGCCGAGGCCAGCAGGCCCGTCAGCCCCGCCAGGCGACGCAGCCCGGGAGTGCTCGGCGCTGCCTCGCCTGCCAGCCAGCCCGGGGAGTTGACCGCCTCGGCGAGCACCGCCTCGGCGGGTCTCGCGGTGCCGGACCCCTCGCTGGCCGCCTGATGGGCTGCGTGCCACTGCCGCACCACGC
>JAEWIK010000378.1 GCA_023387135.1 Actinomycetes bacterium
TGGCTGACCGCAGGGCTAGCCGAGAGCTGCCGAGAGGGCCCGGTGCATCACGGCGGGGTCGGCTTCTCGTCCCGTCCAGTGCCGGATGCCGATCACTCCTTGGTTGACGAGCATTCCCAGCCCGTCGAGGGTGGGGCAGCCGCGCTCGGCGGCCGCCGCGAGGAAGCCCGTGTGGGGTGGGTTGGGGATCACGTCGGCGACGACAGTCTCGGCCCGCACAGAAGCGAAGTCGACGTCGGGCACGGCGTCGTCCGGGAACAACCCGATCGACGTCGCATTGACCAGCACGTCGGCGTCCCCGACGACGACCGGCGCCGCCCACTCCTCGAAGCTGACCCTCGCTGTGGTGACCGCCCCGACATGGGCCGCGAGCTCGCTGCCCCGCTGGGCACTGCGGTTCACGATGCGGATCTCCGAGACACCCGCACGCGCGAGCTCGATCGCGATCGCCCGCGCTGCACCGCCCGAGCCCAACAGCACGACCCGCGCACCCCGCGGATCGACGACCTGTGACAGCGACGTCAAGAAGCCAAGCCCGTCGGTGTTCTCCCCGATCAGCCGCCCATCCCTGATGACCACACAGTTCACCGCGCCGATCAGCCGGGCGGACTCGGCTACCTCGTCGAGATGCTCGATCACGGCGACCTTGTGCGGCAGTGAGCAGTTGAAGCCCAGCCAGCCCATCGCCTTCGCGCCGCGCACCGCGTCACCCAACGCGTCCGGGGCGACCTCGCAGGTCAGATAGCGCGTCTCCAACCCCAGCGCCCGATAGGCGGCCTCCACCATCACCACCGTGGGGTTCTCGGCAGCGGGTTGAGCGAACAAGCCGGTCAGAGAGCTGAGGAAGGAGGACGTCGTCACCATCCCAGTCTCGCAGCGCCACCGGCTCCGTCCCGATCCCGACCCGCCCGGATCTGACGGACGCGCCGTCCTCGGTTCCTGTGCGGCAACGGGCGCGGCCTACCGAGCGTTCAGTGTGACCTGCGCGACGAGCCCGCCCTCGGGCCTCGCCGCGAGCGACAGGTGGCCGTCGTGGGCCTTGACGATGCTGGCGACGATGGCGAGTCCGAGGCCGACCCCGGCGTGGCCGGAGCGGGTGCGTTGTTCGCCACGCTGGAACGGCTCCACGTGGGTGGCCACCTCGTCCGGGGCCAGGAGGTCGCCCGTGTTCTCGACGGTGAGGGTGCTTCGACGACGGTCCGAGGCCGTCGACACCTGGATGCTTCCGCCCTCGGTGTTGTGCACTATCGCGTTGTGCAGCAGGTTCAGCGCGAGTTGCCCCAGGAGCGCTCTCGAGCCGACCGCCGGCGCGGCCTCACCGGACACCTCGATGGCGATGTGGTGCGTCTCGGCGAGCGGCAGCAGCGTCTCGGCGGCTTCCTCGGCGAGGAGCGACAGGTCGAGGCTCTCCGAGGTGTAGGTGCGCTGCTCGGCCCGGCTCAGGGTGAGCAGCGCCTCGGTCAGGGCTATCGCACGGGCGTTGACGGCCTGGAGCCGCTCGACCAGCACGGCGGCGTCGAGGTCCGGGTCCTGCCTGGCCACGTCAAGCAGCGATTGAGTGATGGCCAGCGGGGTGCGCAGTTCGTGGGAGGCGTTCGCGGCGAAGCGCCGCTGCTCGGCGACCTGCGCTTCGACGCGGGCGAGCATCGCATCGAAGGCGTCGGCGAGTTCGCGCAACTCGTCGCGTGCGCCGGGCAGGTTGATCCTGTGGGACAGCGAGCCCTTCGCTGCCAGCCGGGTCGCTTCGGTGATCCTGTCGAGCGGGGAGAGCATGCGTCCGGCGAGCCACCACCCGCCGAACAGGCCGAACAGCAGCAGTCCGCCCATCGCGAGGGCAGCCTTCGGCCAGAACGCCGCCCACAGGTCGCCCCGTCCGGGGATGAACAGGTCGGGCACTCCTCCCCTGCCACCCGGGGTGGTGACCGGGACCCGGACCGCGTCGGCGGGCACGTACCGCAGGAGGAACACCAGCACGACGGCGAGGAGCAGCGCGCCGGCGACGACGATCAGCGCCGCATAGGACACGGCGAGTTTCTCGCGGACGCTCCAGCCCGGCGGCCTACCCATCCCGGGGGTCCTCGAAGCGATAGCCGACACCCGGGACTGTCGTGATCGGGGACGGTTCGCCGAGTCTCTTGCGCAGTTGCGAGACCGTGATCCGCACGGCATTGGTGAAAGGGTCGGCGTGCTCGTCCCAGGCGCGCTCCAACAGCGTCTCGGCGCTGACCACGCCACCGGCGGCGTCCATCAACACGTCGAGTACGGCGAACTGCTTCCGGGTCAGGGCGACGTAGCGCCCGTCGCGGAACACCTCGCGGCGGAACGGGTCCAGGCGCACCCCCGCGAGTTCCCGGACGGGTGGCCTGCTGGTGGTGCGTCGCCGGTCGAGCGCCCTGAGCCGGAGGACGAGTTCGCGCAACTCGAAGGGCTTGGTGAGGTAGTCGTCGGCGCCCACCTCGAAGCCTGACTCCTTGTCGTCCAGCCGGTCGGCCGCGGTCAGCATCAGGATCGGCATCCCGGTGCCGGCGGACACTATGTGCCGGGCGATCTGGTCCCCGTTGGGACCGGGGATGTCACGGTCGAGCACCGCGATGTCGTAGCTGTTCACGTCGAGCAGTTCGAGCGCGGTGTTGCCATCGTGCGCGACGTCCGCGGCGATCGCTGCGAGGCGCAGCCCGTCGCGGATGGCCTGGGCCAGCAGCGGTTCGTCCTCGACAATCAGCACGCGCACACCCGCCATGCTGCCAGCCCTCGTCTATCGCGGGCATATCGGAAACCGCTTACGCCCGCGCAACACGCGCTCGCGTTGACTGGCCGGGTGAGAGCAACACGCATCCTGATCGCCGCGTGCGCACTGGCGGCAGCGGCCACCGTCCTTCTCGTCGCGCCACCTTTCTCCCCGGCATCGACCTCGTCCGTCTCGCCCACCGTCATCGACGACGGCGTCACGCCCGCCCTCGGTGTCCCGAGCCGCAACCCGTCGTCGGCCAAGGCGGTCCCTCCCGGCCCACAGCAGTCCGAAACTCGCCGCGTGGGAAAGCTCCCCAAAGGCAGCGTGGACGAAGCGGACGGGGTGCTGCCCGACACGGCGACGGTGTTCGACGACGAGTACGCGGGCATCGCCAAGCTCGACCCGCAGTTGCTCAAGGCGCTGCGCAAGGCGGCCAAGGATGCGAGGCGCGACAAGGTCGTGTTCCATGTGAGCAGCGCCTGGCGTTCTCCTGCCTACCAGGCGGAACTGCTTCGGCAAGGCATCGCCACGTACGGCTCGGCCGAAGAGGCCGCCCCATGGGTGGCGCCGCCGGACAAGTCCCTCCACGTTCTGGGTGATGCCGTCGACATCGACGGCGCTGCAGCGAAGAAGTGGTTGGCCAGGAACGGAGCCGCCTACTGCCTGTGCCGGGTCTACGACAACGAGCCGTGGCACTTCGAGCTGCGTCCTGAGGCCAGGGAGGATGGCTGCCCCGCGCGGTACCGGGATGCGACCCACGATCCGAGGCTGCGGTGATGCGGGCGGTCGCCGGTTCGCCGGCCCTGACGAGGACCCTGTTCGCGGTCTACCTGCTCCTGCTGGTCGGGGTGGTGATGTTCAAGCTGCCCTTCTACGCGGGCATGTCGGGCGGAACCCGCGTGGTCAACCTCGTTCCGTTCGCCGGTTCGGTCGACGCCGCCGGGCACCTCGTGTCGAGTGAGCCCCTCTACAACGTGCTCATCTTCGTGCCGCTCGGGATCTACGCCAGCATGCTGAGCGAGTCGGCAGTGGCCACCCGCCTCCTGCTGATCGTCGGCTCGACCGTGACCTTGGAGACCGCCCAGTACGTCCTCGCCGTCGGAGTCGCCGACGTGACCGACGTGATCACCAACACCGCCGGCGGGATCATCGGGCTCGGCCTCCACGCCGTCGTCCGAACGCTGTTCAGGAGGCAGACTGTCCGGGCCGTCAACACCATCGCGCTCGTGCTGTCAGTCCTGGTCGTGCTCCGTTTCGCCCAGTTGCTCGTCACCAGCTACGCGTTCATGGGGCTGCCTCCCCGCTGACCTCGAAGCGGGTCGGGCCGGGTTCCGCCGCCGTCCACGAGCGAACCGGGGCGACCCCGCCGGCAGGTACGTTGGAGGCGCAGCCCGCTGGGCGAGCGCCGAAGAGACGTGATACCGCATGACAGTGCCGACACCCCCGGAAGTGGCCACCTCAGGATCACCGGCCGAGGCGCCTTGGGCGTCCCCGGTCGAGGAGCTCGAGCGTGGCCTGGGGGTCGATCCGAGCCGGGGGCTGGACGCCGAGGCCGTTCGCGAACGCCGGGAACTGTACGGCGCCAACGAGCTGCGTAGCGCACCGCGGACGCCGGCGTGGAGGCGTTTCCTGGCCCAGTTCGCCGACCCGCTGGTGTACCTGCTGCTCGTCGCCGTGGCGATCTCGTTCGCCGCCTGGTTCGTCGAGGGCGCCGCCGGGGTGCCGGTGGACGTCGTGGTCATCCTCGCGATCCTGGTCGCCAACGCGACGCTCGGCTTCGTCCAGGAGAACAAGGCCGAGGACGCCGTCGCCGCGCTCGCCGACCTGACCGCCGCCAGCGCGACCGTGCAGCGCGCCGGACGCCTCGGCACCGTCGACGCCACCGACCTCGTGCCGGGCGACGTCCTCGTCCTCAGCGAGGGCGACAGCGTCGGTGCTGACGCCCGGCTCGTCGAGGCGACGGCGCTGCGCGTCCAGGAAGCCGCCCTGACCGGCGAGTCGGCCGCCGTCACCAAGTCCGTCGACCCGGTCTCCGCGGACGCGGCGATCGGCGATCGCACCTCGATGGTCTTCAAGGGCACCGCTGTTGTGTCGGGCGTCGGACGGGCCGTCGTCACGGCCACCGGCATGCAGACCGAGATGGGTCGGATCGCGACCATGCTCGACGAGACCGAGCAGGAGAAGTCGCCGCTCGACCGCGAGATCGGTGCCGTCTCCAGGATGCTGGGCATCGCCGTCATCGGCATCGCGGTCGTCGTGATGCTCGCCATGATCGTGGTCAACGGCGCGCGCACGCCGCAGGAACTCCTCGACGTGCTGCTGCTCGGGGTCTCCCTGGCGGTCGCTGCTGTCCCCGAGGGCCTGCCCGCCATCCTGTCCGTCGTCCTGGCCATCGGCGTCCGCAGCCTCGCCGAGCACAACGCGGTGATGAAGCACCTCCATTCGGTGGAGACGCTCGGCTCGGCCTCGGTCATCGCGTCCGACAAGACAGGCACGCTGACCCGCAACGAGATGACGCTCACGAGGATCGTGACGGCGTCGGGGCGCGTGACCTTGTCGGGCACCGGCTACGCCCCACGCGGAACTGCCGAGGTCACCGGCGGCGAGGCCGCCGAGCTGGAGGCCCGCCTGCTGCTGACCGGCGGCGTCCGCGCGAACAACGCGCAACTCGACCACCTCGACGACGACTCCTGGGACATCCAGGGCGACCCCACCGAGGCGGCCTTCCTCGTCGCCCAGCACAAGCTGGACGGCGTCGCCGACAGGGTGGGCGCCTACCGGCGTGAGGGCGAGGTGCCGTTCAGTTCGGAACGCAAGCTGATGAGCGTCCTCGACCGGTCACACGAAGAGCGCCGACGGATCTTCACCAAGGGCGCCCCCGACGTCCTGCTCGAACGCTGCACCGACGTGCAGGTGGGCGCCGGCACCCGGCCGCTCACCGACGCCTCCCGCGACGAGTTGCTCAGCACCGTCGACGACCTGTCAGCGCAGGGTTACCGGACGCTCGCGGTGGCCTGGCGCGACGCGGACGACGAGGGCGACGACTTCGACGAGGCCGCCGAGCGCGACCTGACCTATCTGGGCGTCGTCGGCATCGTCGACCCACCCCGCGAGGAGGCGAAGGACGCTCTCGCCGAGGCACACCGCGCAGGCATCCGCACCGTCATGATCACGGGCGACCATCCGACCACCGCGGCCAGGATCGCCGACGACCTCGGCATCGTGGAGCGCGGGCACGCTCGCGCCGTCACCGGGCGCGAACTCGACCGGCTCGATCGGGACGAGATGCGCGAAGTAGCCCGCGAGGTCAGCGTCTTCGCGCGCGTCGCCCCCGAGCACAAGCTCCAACTGGTCGACGCGCTCCAGTCGGAGGGCCACATCGTGGCGATGACCGGCGACGGCGTGAACGACGCGCCGGCCCTCAAGTCCGCCGACATCGGGGTGGCCATGGGCATCACCGGCACCGAGGTGACCAAACAGGCCGCCACCATGATCCTGGGCGACGACAACTACGCGACCATCGTCAGGGCCGTCCGGCAGGGACGCGTCATCTTCGACAACATCAAGAAGTTCCTGCGCTACCTGCTGAGCTCCAACCTCGGCGAGGTCTGCACCATCTTCTTCGGCGTCATCCTGGCCGGATGGCTCGGCCTGCAGGACCCGGCGAACCCCGGGACGGCGATCGTGCCGCTGCTGGCCACGCAGATCCTGTGGATCAACCTCGTCACCGACTCCGGCCCGGCCCTGGCGATGGGGGTCGACCCCGAGATCGACGACGTCATGGCGCGCCGCCCCCGGCATCCCGACGAGCGCATCATCGACTCGCGCATGTGGGGAAGGATCGTCTTCATCGGATTGGTGATGGGGGCCGTCACGCTCGCCGTCTTCGATGCGACCCTGCCCGGGGGACGGTTCACGCTGCTCGCCGACGCGGTGCCGGTCGCCGACCAACTCGCCGTCGCGCGCACCACCGCGTTCACGACCCTCGTCTTCGCCCAGTTGTTCAACGCCTTGAACAGCCGCTCCGACGAGGGAAGCGCCTTCCACAGGTTGTTCGTGAACAAGTGGTTGTGGGGGTCTTTCGCTTTCGTGGTGGTGGCCCAGGTCCTCGTGGTCGAGGTGCCGGTGCTGCAGGCGGCGTTCGGGACGGCGCCGCTGGACGCCGCCCACTGGGCGCTCGCGACCGGCGCGTCGGCGCTGGTGCTGCTGCTCGAAGAGCTCATGAAGCTGGCACGCCGGGCGCTGCCGCGCTCCGGGAACCGACACCGTGCCACCGTCTGACGCTCCCCGGCCGAGCCGCCGCGTTAGTCTGGCGGGAACGGCGAAGGAGCCAGGATGCAGATCGATCGAACCCCCGAGGACAGGACAGCCGCCCGCCCCGGGCCGGCAGGTGAGGCATCCGCTCTCCGGGTGCCGAACGGCGCGAACGCGGAGGTGACTGCATGAGGGCGACGATGCTGCTGTGTGACCACGCCGAGGTCGCCGAGGGCAAGCTGTTCATCAACGGCGGCGGCTGGGACCAGATCGCTCCCAACGGCGGTCCGACCGGTGTCGCCGTGGTCGTCCACGTGCCGTGGGACGAGACCAACCGCCCCAAGACCGTGAGGCTCGCTCTCATCGACGACGACGGCCACCCCGTGATCCAGCCCACTCCCGACGGACAGGGCGCCGTCCAGTTCGAGATGGGGTTCGAAGTCGGACGTCCCCCCGGCCTCCCCCAC
>JAEWIK010000018.1 GCA_023387135.1 Actinomycetes bacterium
ATCTACGGCTCCCTCGCCTTCGAGGTGAAGCTCTGCATGGCGCAACTGCAGGGCAGCCAGCGGCTCAGCCCGAAGATCATCATCGCCGAGCACGCCCGCATGCTCGACCTCATCGAGGCCGGCGACGGGGTGGGGGTCGCCTCCCTGCTCGACGAGCACCTGGCCCGCGCCCGCGAGCTGCTCGCCGGTGCGCTGGGCGGCACTCCCGGCCCCGAGGCCGAACTGCCCTCGACCGCGCTGGTCGCCGCCGCCCACTAGTCCCGCGAAACCGGTTCGGATCGACAGCCCGCTGCGAGTAGCGTGCCGCGCATGCAGATCCGTCCCGCCGTGGCAGCCGACGCCGGAGAGGTCCTCACCCTGCAGCGGGCGGCGTTCGTCAAGCAGGCCCAGTCCCACAACGACGTCTTCCTGCCGCCCCTGGTCGAGACGCTGGAGGAGATCGAGCAGGCGATCGCCGCCGGCGAGGTGCTGGTCGGACGAGAGGGGTCGCGGCTGGTCGGCACCGTCCGCCGCGTGCTGAAGGACGGCGAACTGCACATCGGCAGGCTCGCCGTGGCGCCCGACCTGGAAGGCCGCGGGCTGGGTTCGCAGTTGCTGGCGGCCGCCGAGAACACCCCCGGAGCCGACGTCGCGGTGCTGTTCACCGGACATCTTGCAGCCGGGAATCTGGCGATGTACTTCCGGCGGGGCTACCGTGAGTTCGACAGGCGCCGGCAGTCCGACAACGTCGAGGTGATCTTCCTCCGAAAGCCCCTCGGAGCGGCGAACTAAAGCCTGTTCCGGCACCAATTGCAAGCAATTCACCAAAACACGTTGCGGGCAGCGTGTCGCGACGGCAGACTGACACGTGAACTGCACGTCGGGGGGACCGGCCGTGCGGCCGGTTAGCTCAAGGAAGCCTTATGGTCACCCCCCGCCTGATCACCAGGTCCATTGCAGCGGCGTCCTGTCTCGCGCTCCTCGCGCTTGGAACCGACGCCCCGTCGTTGTCTGTCGCCGCCCCGGTACCCGGTACCGACGCTGCCCCCACCGAGGTGGTGTCGCTCTCGTCCACGACGAAGATCGCCACCTTCGAGAAGGAACTTCTCAAGCAGATCAACAAGGCACGCTCCACCAGCCAGAAATGTGGTTCCACCACCTACTCGGCCGCCAAGCCGCTGACGTGGAACTCCAAGCTGGGGTACGCCGCCGAGAAGCACTCCACCGAGATGTCCAAGAAGGACTTCCTCAGCCACAAGAGCGCGAACGGCGCCTCGCCGTTCACCCGCATCAAGAGCACCGGCTACAGGTACTCCGCCGCCGGCGAGACCATCGCCGCCGGCTACGCCACCCCGAAGTCGGTGGTGAAGGCATGGCTGAAGAGCCCGTCGCACTGCAAGGTGCTGATGAGCAAGAAGTTCACCCAGTTGGGCCTCGGCTACTTCAAGGGCGACGGCAAGTACGTCAACTACACCACCGCCGACTTCGGCAAGCCGAAGAAATAGGCGGCAACAGCCTCGCAGTGGTGGGCTCCGCACCGGCTTCGGTGTGTGAGCCCACCGCTTCGTCGTCTCCGGGCCCGTCCCTCAGGCGGGCGTGGCGACCCTGACGCGCTCGACTGTCTCGTACGCGTCGGTGTCACGCGGCGACGCGAGCCCTCGACGGACCGCGTCGGCCACCGCCGCGGCGGTCGCGTCGGGATCGGCGCCCGGGTCCTCGACCCTGACGACCTTGATCCTCCGCAGGCGCAACCACTCCGGGTCGGGCAGTTCATCCTCCGTCGCGCACACGACGGTGGCGTCCATCGCCACCTCGCGGGCCGCCGCTGTGGGCCCTTCGGCACACCCCGGCAGCAGCGTCAGCGACAGTCCCGAACCGGCGAACTCGTCCGCCAGCGCCCCGAGGAACGCCGACGTGCCGGCGTCCGCCAGGACGGCGCGGAGCTCACCGGGCCAGAGCACCCCCACGGTGCCCGTCCTGCCTCGCGCGAGCGAACGCGCCGACGGGTCCGGCCCGGCGTAACCGAGCCGTTGCGCGACATCAAGGATTCTTGCCCGCAGCGCCTGTGACAATTGGTCCGGACGCGAAAAAGCGTTCGACACCGTCATGCGGCTGACACCGACTTCGTCGGCTATCGACTGCAGGGTGATTCTCGGCATGTGACTTCCCCTCCCAGGCCACAACGTCCCCGACGGAACATTATCGCCGCGGAGACCAAGGGCGCTGTCGGAAACCGGAAGCCGAGCCCGGACAGGCAACTGCCCCCCGGCGAAACACCGGAGGGCAGGAGCGAGGGGTGTGCTGTCCATTAACTCGGACGGGGGTTCTCACCCCCGCCCGAGAGCAGGTGGCAACACCTGGCTATACGGTGACCGTTTCCGCCCTGGTGGCGGCGGCGGTCTGGACGGCGGCGGTGCCGGTGAGCCTCAGGGCCCAGCCCACGAGGATCGAGAGCACCCCGACGCCGACGGCGAACAGTGCGACACCGAAGGCGATCACCGAGGTGAACAGTGACGCACGGAGGAAGGAGCCGTTCATCGCGGTGGCGCGCAACGGATCATCCTTGCCGAGTTCGGCGTAGGTCTTGCCGTCGGTCGCGGCGAGCGCGTGGTGGTTGATCATGTCGGCCTGGACGAAGGCGCTGATCGGGTCGACGACCGGAGCGCCGGCCATCATGTAGGCGTCCTGGGAGACGGTGATCCGCTCCGCGGCGAGCTTGGTGCTGACGCCGGCCCAGGTGCCGATGCCTGCGATGACGAAGACGAGGCCGAGGATCATGGTGATCAGGCCGATGGTGCGTACCTTCGCACCGTTCGCGGTTGCGAGAGCCATGGGGGTTCCCCTGTTTCTTGCACGAGAGTTCGTTGCCACTCTGCCCTTCAACACCCTCGTCGGGAGTGACCTGTCGTGCATCTCAGGTCGCTGTCAAGGAGCATCTGCTACGTAAAGTTAGGCAATGCTTGCCTCATCTGTCCACTCGAAACGGGGAATAACGCGGGTGATCTTCTTAGGGCAGCCACACCTAACGCTCCAACCGGACGGAAGTGTCCTCTTAGGTATCACATCTAGTCGGAGGCGGTTTTTCCACGAACGGTGAGAACATGGACGGCGGAAGGTCTCTCAAAGTCTCGGAGAACCCGCCCGCACGGCGGGAACCCGGGGTTACTCTCGAACGGAGCCGACCAGAGGGGAGCCACATGAAGTACCGCACTATCGGCGGACGCAGCGTGAGCGCGATCGGTCTCGGCGGCATGCCGATGTCCATCGAAGGAAGACCTGACGATCGCCAGCAGAGCATCGCCACGATCCACGCCGCGCTGGACGCCGGCGTCACGTTCATCGACACCGCCGACGCGTACCACCTGCACGCCGGCGAGGTCGGCCACAACGAGGAATTGATCGCCGAGGCGCTCGCGAATTGCGGCCCGGCGGACGTCCTCGTCGCCACCAAGGGCGGCCACCTGCGTCCCGGTGACGGGTCGTGGACCATCAACGGCCACCCCGACTACCTCAAGAAGGCAGCGCGCGAGTCCGCCCGCCGCCTCGGGGTCGAGGCCATCGGCCTCTACCAGCACCACCGTCCCGATCCGACCGTCCCGTACGAGGACTCGATAGGCGCCCTGCGCGACCTGCTGGACGCGGGAGTCATCCAGATGGCCGGGATCTCCAACGCCTCGGTCGCCCAGATCGACATCGCGCGCGGCATCCTCGGCGACGACCTGGTGTCGGTGCAGAACCAGTTCAGCCCGCGCTACCCCGACACGCTGCGCGAGCTCGAGTACTGCGCGGAACTCGGCCTGGCGTTCCTGCCGTGGAGCCCGCTCGGCGGCATCCGCAGGGCTCCGCAGCTCGGCAGCACGCACAGCGTGCTCTCGGAGATCGCCAAGGCCCGCGACATCAGCACCTACCAGGTGGTGCTCGCCTGGGAGTTGTCGCTGGCGGACGTCGTGATCCCGATCCCGGGCGCCTCGCGTCCGGCGTCGATCACCGACAGCGCCAAGGCTGCCGACCTCGTGCTCGACGAGGCCGAGATCGTGAGGATCGAGAACTCGCTCGCCTGAGCCGCACCGCGAATCCGGCAGTGTGGGACCCTGCCGGATTTCGCGGTGGCAATATGGCCCATCGCAGCGCGTGCGGCGCCGGGGCCGGGGTTCCTTCTGTCAGTGGGTCCACTTACTGTGGAAACTCAGGCGAAGGAGTTCACCATGGCACACGGCGACATCACTCACATCGAGATCCCCTACGACGACAGGGTCCGCGCCGTCGCGTTCTACGAGACGGTCTTCGGCTGGGACATCGGCGAGCCCCCCGGCTACGAGGGCTACCCGATGTGGCAGGCCCCGAACCAGATCAGCGGGGGCGGCTTCGTGGCGCGGACGGAGGCCAACGGCACGCCGCTGAGCTACATCGAGGTCGACTCGATCGACGACACCCTCACCTCGGTCACCGCCAACGGCGGCACTGTCGTCCGTGAGAAGACGCCGATCTCCGACACCAGCTGGTACGCGGTCTTCCGCGACTCGGAGGGCAACCAGCTCGGCATCTACGAAGGGGCCACAGACTCCGAGTAGTCCCGTCGCCGGGAATACCCCCGGCTGACAAGTTCTTATACCTGCAGTCAGCGCCAACGTCGTCGCGGCAGGCCGCCTCTGCGCGGCCAACGACACCACTCGCTAGGGGAACAATGAGCCACGCTGACGCCACCATCGCCGACGAGCCGGTCGCCCAGGCGGCCGCCCGTGCCGGCGGCACCACCACGAGCCCGACGGGCCTCGACCTGACAGCGCCTCCGGGCGAGACGTCCAGGGTCGCCGCCCGTCCGTCCGACAAGCTGCCCAGGGAGACGCTGACACTTCTCACAGTGCTGCTCGTCGGAGCCTTCGTCGTGATCCTCAACGAGACGGCGATGAACGTCGCGCTCGCCAGCATCATGACCGACCTGCGGGTCGACGAGCGCGCTGCCCAGTGGCTCACCACCGGCTTCATGCTCACCATGGCCGTCGTCATCCCGACGACCGGCTGGCTGCTGCAGCGGCTGTCCACCCGCGCGGCGTTCGTCATGGCGATGTCGCTGTTCAGCCTCGGCACGCTGACCTGCGCGCTCGCCTTCTCGTTCCCGCTGCTGCTGGGCGGCAGGATCATCCAGGCCAGCGGGACCGCGATCATGATGCCGCTGCTCATGACGACGGTCATGGACCTCGTCCCGCCGCACATGCGCGGCAGGGTGATGGGCACCATCAGCCTCGTCATCGCCGTCGCTCCCGCCATCGGCCCGACGGTGTCGGGCATCGTGCTGCAGTTCCTGCCCTGGCGGTTCGTCTTCGTCGTCGTCCTGCCGATCGCGCTGACAATCCTCGGCCTCGGCATCAAGTTCGTCCGCAACATCGAATCGGGACGCGAGGTCACCCTCGACGGGCTCAGCATCCCGCTCGCGGCGCTCGGCTTCGGCGGCCTGGTCTACGGGCTCAGCCTCGTGGGCAACTCTGTCGCACCGCCGTGGGAACTCGGCAGCGTGCTCACCGTCGGCGCCCTGTCGCTGGCGGCGTTCGGGTGGCGGCAGCTCAGGCTGCAGCGCACCGACAGCGCGCTGCTCGACCTGCGCACGTTCACCATCAGGAACTTCGCCATCTCGGCGGTCGTCATGGGCATCGTCATGCTGGCGCTGTTCGGTTCGGTGATCGCCCTGCCGCTCCTGCTGCAGAAGGCGCTGCACCTCGACCCGCTGAGCGTGGGCCTGCTCATGCTGCCCGGCGGCATCCTCATGGGCCTCATGGGCCCGGTCGTCGGCAGGCTCTACGACGTCGTCGGCCCGCGGTGGCTGCTGATCCCGGGCGGTGCGGTGGTCACCGGCGCTTTCGCGCTGTTCGCCACCGTCACCCCGGCCACCCCGTGGTGGCAGCTCATGGTCGCCAACCTGCTGCTGAGCCTCGGTTTCGCGTTCATGATGACGCCGCTGTTCACCACCGCGCTCGGCTCGCTGCCGCACTCGCTGCGCAGCTACGGCTCGGCGACGGTCGGCACGATCCAGCAGGTGGCGGGTGCCGCCGGCACTGCCCTGTTCGTCACCATCATGTCGACGGTCTCGGCGACCGCGGGCGGCACTCCCGAGGCGGCGCTGGCCACCGGGGCGCGGGCCGCCTTCCTGGCGGTGGGCGGCATCTGGGTGCTCGGCGTCGTGGCGTCAGCCTTCGTCGGCAGGGTCGAGGACGAGCACCCGGCCGGGGCGCCCGTCCACTGATGACCGGCGGCGCGCGGTTGTAGCCTGACCCCGTGTCGACACCCGAGTTCATCATCGAACTGCGCGAGAAGGTCGGGCACCTCCCGCTGTGGTTGTCGGGTTCCACCGCCGTCGTGGTGCGCCCGGGGCCCGAGGGCGACGAGGTGTTGCTCATCCAGCGCGCCGACAACGGCCACTGGACGCCCGTCAGCGGGATCATCGACCCGGGCGAGCAGCCTCACGTCACCGCCCTGCGGGAGGTGGCCGAGGAGGCCGGCGTCGTCGCGGAGGTCGAGCGCCTGGTGTGGCTGACGGTCACCGAGCCGATCGTGTACGCCAACGGCGACCAGACCCGCTACATCGACCACGTCTTCAGGTGCCGCTACGTCTCGGGCGAGCCGCGACCGGTGGACGGAGAGGCGGCGCGGGCGGCCTTCTTCCCCGCCACTGCCCTGCCGGAGATGCCCGAGCGGCAGCGTGCCTGCGTCGAGGTGGCGCTGCAGAACAGGCCGGAGGCCCGACTGGGCGACGGCTAGGAATTGCCCCGGCAGCGCCGAGCCGCCACGGCGGGCGCCCGCTAGTGTCGAGCCAGCGCGCGGATGGGAGAACTCATGGAAGCTGCCATGCTCATCGGGATCGCCGGCATCGTGCTGGTGGTGGTCGTGAACGCGCTGGCACCGCGCGTCGGGGTGGCCGCGCCGCTGCTGCTGGTCGCGCTCGGCACCCTCATCAGCTTCCTGCCGTTCGTCGAGGCCATCGAGATCCACCCCGAGTGGATCCTGGGCGGCATCCTGCCGCCGCTGCTCTACGCCGCGGCAGTCAACGTCCCGGTCATGGAGTTCCGGCGCGACTTCCAGCTCATCTCCGGCTTCTCTGTGCTGCTCGTCGTGGTCTCGGCGGTCATCGTCGGCTTCCTGATGACGTGGCTCATCCCTGACCTGCCCCTGCCGCTCGGCATCGCGCTCGGCGCGATAGTCAGCCCCACCGACGCCGTCGCCACCTCGATCGTCAAGCGTGCCGGCATCTCGACGCGGGTGGTCACGGTGCTGGAGGGCGAGAGCCTGCTCAACGACGCCTCGGCTCTGGTGCTGCTGAGGTCGGCGGTGGCGGCGCTCGCCGCGTCGGTCAGCCTGTGGGAGGTCGGGGCCAACTTCCTTTACGCGGTCGCCGTGGCCGTCGCCCTCGGGTTTGGCGTCGGCAAGCTCAACGTGACAGTGAGCCGCCGGCTCACCTCCGCCACCTCCATCGTCGCCGTGTCCTTCATCGTCCCGTTCGCCGCCTACCTGCCCGCCGAGCAACTCGGCGCGTCCGGCCTGGTCGCGTCGGTCACCGCCGGCCTGGTGACGGGCTTCGGCGCGCCGCGCGCCCTGTCGCCGGAGACCCGGCTCACCAGCGACGCCGTCTGGCGCACCATCGAACTGCTGCTCGAGAGCGCGATCTTCCTCGTCATGGGCCTGGAACTCTTCGGCCTCGTGCAGGACGTGCTGGACGGCCACGACAACCTGTGGGTGGCGCTCGGGCTCGGGGCCGTCGCCGCCACGGCGGTGATCGCCGTCAGGACTGTGTTCGTCACCTCGTCGCTCGCCCTGCTGGCCCGCCGGGAGCGACGCGCCGCCGACGGCAGGGAACGACTGGGCGAACTGCAGGAACGGCTGGCCGCCGGGAAGCCCGCCTTCGACTCCGAACGGGCCGAGGAGTTCAGGAAGAAGCTGGACGCCGAGCCGCGGCTCGCCGAACGGGTCGAGCGCATGAAGGCCGACCCCGAACGCGCCGCCAAGCGCGTCGGGCAACTGCGGCGCATGATCGACAGGCGGATCGCCGACATCGACTACCTGGCCGCCGAGCACTTCGGCTGGCGGGAGGGGACACTGCTGGTCTGGGCCGGCATGCGGGGAGCCGTGACGCTGGCCGCCGCGCAGTCACTGCCCGTCGACGTGCCGCACCGGTCGCTGCTCATCCTGATCGCGTTCGTCGTCGCCGCCGGGACGCTCCTCGTCCAGGGCGGGACGCTGTCGGCGGTGGCGAGCAGGCTCGGCCTCGACGGCCGCGGCGCCTCCGACGACCGCGAGCAGCGCATCGCCCTGCAGGCGGAGATCCACCAGGCCGCCCTCGACAGGCTGGACGGGGGGCTCACCCGCGCCGACGGCTCGCCCTACTCGCCCGAGGTGGTGGAGGTGGTGCGCAACGCGATGACCATGGCGGCCCCCGGCGGCGACCCCGAGGAGGACGGCACCCTCGAACAGCAGGCGGAGACGCTGGCGCTGCGGCTCGACCTCATCGAGGCCGAACGCCGGGCGCTGCTCGGCCTGCGTGAGGTGGGGAGCTATCCGTCGGCCCTGCTCGACGACCAGCTCAGGCGGCTGGACGCCGACCAGCTCGGGTTGCAGCTGCGCCGGATCGACTAGGGCTCAGACGGCCGTCGGCAGCCCGGTGGCGTCGGCGGCCTTCTTGTGCGCCCGGCGTCCCTTGTCCGGCGGTGCGGGCGGGGTGAAGCTGCCGAGGTGATGGGCGCGCAGCAGCAGCCGCGACGTCCGCAACGACTTCGAGCGACCCGACAGCGGAGCCGTCTCCTCATTGCGGCTCAGTTCGACGACGCCGACCTTCAGGTTGCGCGCGAACGGCATCAGCATGAGCAAGACGCCGAGGGCCAGCACGGTGACGCGCACAGTGTCGGACTCGGGCCCGGGCAGGTTGCCCCACAGGGCGAGGGCCGCCACCACCACGCCCGCGGCGAAGAACACGACGTTCTGCAGCAGCTTGCGCAGCGCCGACCAGCGGTAGCCGATCAGCAGCATGGCCAGCCTGGACGCCTCGTCCCTGTCGGCGAGGTGCCTGATCTGGTGCAGCAGGCGGCGCGGCCGCGTCCCGTTCATCCGCCTGCAGCACGGGCGGGTGATCCCGCGCAGGTACTGGACGAGGTCCTGGGCGTCGTCGATGAGCTGCCCGTCGACCCGCAGCCCGAGCCTGTCGATGCCCTCCTGGGCGAGGATCGCCGCGTGCAGGCCGCGGCGGCACACCTCCGCGTAGAGCCGCGGGGTGAGCGGCTCGGAGCCCACCCCGTCCGGCTCGCCGGCGCCTTGCAGGTAGGTGACTGTCGCGAGGTGGGTGGCGGCGACCCTGCGGTAGTCGGACACCGCCAGCATGAGTTGCTGGACGTTCTCGACCGAGTTGCTGCTGCCGTCGCTCTCGTCGACCGCCGACTCGAACTCGGCCTCGGCCTGGATCATGCGGGCCAGCGTGTGGTCGCCCACCCCCTCGGTGATGGCCATCGACTCGCGCAGGGCCAGCTTGTAGTCGCCGGCGATGAGCCGCGCCTGGGCGTCGAGGACGCGCATGTCGATGTCGTGGCGACGTTCGGGCAGCACCTGTTCGAGCAGCCGCCGCGCCGACAGGTCGTAGCCGTTGCGCAGCGCGAGCATGGCGGCGAGCACCTTCACCGTCCACGGGTCGTCGGGGGTGATCGGGTCGGCGGCGAGCATCCTGTCGGCCCTGTCGTCGTCGCCGGCCAGCAGCGCGAGCCGCAGCTTCTGCCTGCTGCTGACGCCGTCGTCGGCTTTCGCCAGCAGTTCCCGCGCCGCCGACTGTCCCCGGTACCTCGCCGCCGACGGCGGCCAGTCGCCGTCCGTCCTGGCGTGTCGGCGTCCGGTGGTGACCCCGACGCCGAGTTCTTCGGAGGTCTGTCCCCACTGGTTCGCCACCCACAGGCACGCCTCGATGTAGACGGTGTCGTAGGGGCTGCCCGAATCGAGTTCCTGCAGCCTGTCGAGGATCTCCTCGGCCTGATTCCTGTCGACCAGCAGCAGCCTGACCCGCAGGATCGACCGTTGCAGGGCGGGGGTGAGCGGACGTTCGTCGACCGCCTGGCACGCCCGCAGGTGTTCCCACGCGTCGGCGTAGCGTCCCTGCTGGGCGGCGAGCCGGTAGGCGAGCAGGTGGTAGGTGTGGCGCCAGTGGTCGGCGCTCTCCCCCGCGAGGCCGAGCACCGGCCACGGCTCGCCGTCGACCGTCTCGTCGTCGATGGCGGCGAGGGTGCCGAGGCAGGCGCGCTCCGCCTGCTGGAAGCGGCCGACCTCGGTCATCGCCTCGATCCAGCGGTACCTGTCCTCGATCTCCAGGTCGCGCACGCCGCGGTTCCAGGTCGCCAGCAGGTCGTCGAACCGCGCGACCGCCGTGGCGAAGTCGCTCAACTCGCAGGCAGCCACCGCCGAGACGAGGACGGAACCGGCGCTCGCCTCGACCTGGGCGATCAGGTCCAGCGCCAGGCCCGGGTTCTCGCCGGCCAGCAGGTCCGCGGCCAGCAGGGCCGACTCGGGACCGGCGCCGGCGAACCTGACGAGCGCCTCCTCGAACTCGGAGTAGCTGCCGATCGGAGAGTCGATCCTCCTGCCCGCCTGGTAGAACCTGTCGAGCAGGCCGATCATCCTGACGCCCTCGGCGTCGTCCCTGGGGCCGGCGCCCGCCATCTTCAGCGCGGCACCCCACGCCTGGCGGGCCAGTTGCGGGTCTTCGACGGTGCCCGTCGCCGCGGCGCGCTGCCACAGTTCGGCGGCGACGAACTCGACGATGTCCTGGTCGTCGGGGAATTGCTCGACGAGGCTCTGCAGGGTCAGCGGCTCCTTGCTGGCGCCGGCGGACCGCAACGTCCTCACCCACTCGCGCGCGTCGTCCGGGTCGAGCGCGCCGATCTTCCGGAGCGCCTCGAAGCTCTCGTCAGCCTTGCTCAGGTCCGCTGACTCGAGGCTGCTCCGGGCCGCTGCACGCAATGCGTTCACGCTGCTCTCGGCGCCTTTTGCCGTTGTCATCGTTCCCCTCGAACGTCAGCCCCGATGTTCTCGACGCAGCAGGGGAACGGACAAGACGCAACAATTGCCACCGGGCGTCCGCGAACGAAACGTACATTTCCACAGTTCCGCCACGCGGCCAGAGCGGGTGGGCGAGAATGTGGGCATGTTCTCCGCAACCGGTGGCGGTACCCCTCAACCGTGTCCGGTCTGCAACCAGTCACATCTCGAGGTAGCCGAACTGTTAGGTCCGTCGGCCCCCGATGACTGGCTCGCAGTCTCCGAAGGCGAGCGGCTGGAGGCCGAACTCACCCAGGACGTCTGCATCCTCCCCGACAACGGACGCACCCGCCATTTCGTCCGCGGGCACATCCAGTTGCCGGTGAAGGGCGGCGAGACCGAGGTCTTCGTGTGGTCGGTCTGGGTGGAACTCGACCAGGAGTCGATGGCGCTCGTCGCCCGCTCGTGGAGCAACCCCAACCGGGCTGCGATCCCCCCGCTGATGGGCAGGCTTGCCAACGAATTGCCTTATGAGAAGGCCACGCGGGGTCTCGCCATCACCGTCCACACGCGTGACCCGGGGCTCGTCCCGCTGCTCATCGTCGAGGACGAGCACGATCTCGCTGTCGAGCAGCGCGAAGGCGTCGCGCTGTGCCGGGTCGCCGAACTGCAGCACCTGCTGCGGCACTGATCCGGCCGGTGTCACTCCCCCGCTGAGGTCTGTGACCCCGGGGCGTGAAGGCCCGCGTGTTCGAGCATCCGCTGCCCGCCCCGTCCCGGTTCTGCCGAACCCTCGGCGTCCTCGGGAAATGCCCTGTCGAGCGCTTCCGCGGCGCGCTGGCGTCCCAGTTCGATCAATTCGGTTGCGCGGTGGAAATCCATCGTCCGCGCCGCATCTCCCGGGATCTCAATGAGCAAGTCGGGCGGCAACGTGGCGAGCCGATAACGGGTTATCAACGACCCCATCGTGTCGAGCGCCATGCCCGCCACCTGCGGGATACCGAGGCCGGGAGGCGCTTCTTCGAAGGGCGGCGGCGCCGGTTCGGCTTGTTGCTCGGTGTGTTGCCTGCCGCCGCCGAAGCGCGTCATCACCGACGCCACCCACTCGTTCTCGAAGATGCCTGCCGCGCTCTTGAGGAACCTGTCCAGCCATTCGGCGGGCGGGTTCGACTCGGAGCTCTCACGGGCGGGCGTGACGTTGAAGTCTGTCGGCACCCAGCCCGACAGCGAGACGGCGAGGGTGAAGTCGACGTCCTCGCCCATGACGGGTTCGATCGGCACCGGGTTGAGCACGCCGCCGTCCACCAGCAGCCTGCCGTTGACCATGATCGGGGTGATGACGCCCGGGATGGCGACCGACGCCCTGATCGCCACGTCCACCGGGCCGGAGGTGAACCAGACCTCCCGCCGGGCGCCGAGGTCGGTCGCCACCGCCGTGTACGGGATGGGCAGGTCTTCGATGCGGGCGCCGCCCAGCATGTCGCTCATGCGGGCCAGGACGCGTTCGAGCTTGATCGCGCCGGCCCCGAAGGGCGAGGCGTCGAGCAGCCGCAGCACGTCGCGTTGGTTGAGGGACGTCGCCCAGTCCGTGTACTCCTGCAGGGTGCCGGTGGCCTCCAGGCCGCCGATGAGGGCGCCGATGGAGGTGCCCGAGATCGCCGCCACCTCGTAGCCGCGCTCCTTGAGCACCTGGATGACGCCGATGTGGGCGTACCCGCGGGCGCCTCCCGACCCCAGGACGAGGGCCACTCTCCTGCGCTTTGCCATGAAGCCCATGATAGGAACTCCGGGTCGCGCGGGCGGGCCCGCGGACCGCCGCTGGCTAATCTGTAGGCCATGGCCCAACCGCAGTTCCAACCCCCGCCGCCGCCGGCACCGCAGTGCTACAGGCATCCGGGACGGGCCACCTACATAGCGTGCCAGCGCTGCGGGCGTCCGATCTGCCCCGAGTGCATGATCCCGGCGGCGGTCGGCTTCCAGTGCCCCGAGTGCGTGGCTGAGGGCGCCCGCACGACGAGGCAGAACCAGGGCCCGTACGGCGGGGAGCGGTCGAAGAACCCGGCGCTGACGTCGATAGTGATCATCGCGCTCAACGCGCTGGTGTGGCTGGCCGTCACGCTCACCGGCGGCGCGTCGAGCTGGCTGGCGTTGTGGTTGCCGCTGCGGCCGCAGGGCGACTGCTTCCTCGCGTCCGACCCGACGCGTTACCTGCCGGACGCGACGGCGGCGATGTGCGCTGCGCAGCCGGGCCTGACCTGGGTGCCGGGGGTGGCCGACGGCGCCGTCTGGCAGGTGCTCACCAGCGCTTTCACGCACATCGACCCGCTGCACATCGGCTTCAACATGCTGGCGTTGTGGTTCCTCGGGCCGCAACTCGAACGGGTGATTGGACGCGGACGCTTTCTCGCGCTCTACCTGGTGTCGGCGCTCGCCGGCTCGGCCGCGGTGCTGTGGCTGACCGACCCCGGGACGTCGACCCTGGGCGCGTCTGGTGCCGTGTTCGGCCTGATGGGTGCGCTGCTCGTCCTCGTCATCAAGGTGCGGGGCAATGTGCAGTCGATCCTCATGTGGCTCGGCATCAACGTCGCCTACACGTTCCTCGGCGCGGGCATCTCGTGGCAGGGCCACCTCGGTGGCCTGGTGGGAGGCGCCGCGATCGCCGCGATCCTCGCCTACGCCCCGCGTGACAACCGCGTCCGCTTCCAGACCGCCGGCATCGCGGCCCTCGGCGTCCTCATCGTCGCCCTGATAGCCGTCCGCATCCTCCAGCTCGCCTGACTCCAGCACGCGAGGTATTGTGTACACAGCAGTACACAAGGGAGGAATGATCATGAGCCTGACTGTGGGAGTACGGGAGTTCCGCCAGGATCTCGCCGAGTACATCGATCAGGCAGAGCCTGTGACAGTCACTCGTCACGGGCAGACCGTGGGCCTGTTCATTCCCGTGCGGCCCGACCGCAGGGCAGCCGTGGAGGCGTACGCCGCGGCAGCCAAGAAGGCAAACGACCTCCTGGTCGGCATGGGTCTCGATGAGGACGAGATCGTCGAGGAGTTCGACGCTCGCCGCAAGCAGGCAGCGTCCGGGCGCGACAGGTGACAGGTAGGCGCATCGTCCTCGACGCCAACATCCTGATCAGGGCGGTGCTCGGCGAGAAGGTGCGCACACTCATCGCCACGTATGCCGAGGAGGTCGACTTCGGCGCGCCTGAGGTTGCGTTCCTCGACGCCGCAGAGCACCTTCCCGCCATCGCCGCTGACCGCAACGTCGATCCCGGCCCGTGGCTTGACTCACTCGCCGCGCTGAGGGGGCTCGTCGCCGTCCTCACGATCGATCAGGCCGAGCACCTGCGGGACGCGGCACTGCGCCGAATCGGAGACCGCGACTACGACGACTGGCCGATCGTCGCCACGGCGCTCGCCCTGAACTGCCCGATCTGGACGGAGGACAAGGACTTCTTCGGCATCGGCGTCCCCGTGTGGAAGAGCGACCACGTCGAGATCTACCTCAAAGGCGAGTGATCCGGAAGCCCCGCGAGACGTCGCTGCCGACTCCGAAGCTCAGGCGTCCACGGCGGCTCGGGCTGCAACGAAGGCATCGACGCACTTCCTGACGTCGTCGGGGGTGTGGGCTGCGGAGAGCTGGACGCGGATGCGGGCCTTGCCGCGGGGGACCACGGGGAACGAGAACGCGATGACGTACACGCCCGACTCCGACAGCATGTGGTCGGCGATGCGGGTGGCGCGTTGGGCGCCGTCCTCGCCGGGGAACATCACCGGCGTGATCGGGTGGCTGCCCGGCTGCAGCTCGAAGCCGGCGTCGGTCATGAGCTCGCGGAACAGCCTGGTGTTGGACGCCAACCTGTCGCGGGCGTGCTGTTGCGTGGCGATCAGGTCGAGGGCCGCCAGCGAGCCGGCGACGACCGCCGGCGCCAGCGAGTTCGAGAACAGGTAGGGACGCGACCGCTGCCGCAGCAGCGCCACGATCTCGGCCGGACCGCTGACGTAGCCGCCCGAGGCGCCGCCGAGAGCCTTGCCGAGCGTCCCGGTGTAGAGGTCGACGCGGTCCGCCACGCCGAGCGCCTCCGGGGTGCCGCGTCCGTGGTCGCCGATGAAGCCGACCGCGTGGGAGTCGTCCACGAGCACCATCGCGCCGTGGGCCTCCGCCAGGTCGCAGATGCCGGGCAGCGGCGCCAGCGAGCCGTCCATCGAGAAGACGCCGTCCGTCACCACGACCTTGCGGCGGGCGCCGGAGGCCGCGACCAGTTGCGCTTCGAGGTCGTTCAGGTCGGCGTTGCGGTAACGGAAGCGCTGGGCCTTGCAGAGCCTGATGCCGTCGATCAGGGACGCGTGGTTGAGCTCGTCGGAGATGACCGCGTCCCGCTCGTCGAAGAGGACCTCGAAGACTCCCCCGTTCGCGTCGAACGCCGATGAGTACAGGATCGTCGCCTCGGTGCCGAGGAAGTCGGAGATCTTCTGTTCGAGCGCAAGGTGCTGGCTCTGCGTCCCGCAGATGAACCTCACCGACGCCATCCCGAAACCCCACTCGCGCAGGCCGCGCTCGGCTGCCGCCACCACGTCGGGATGGTTGGCGAGCCCGAGATAGTTGTTCGCGCAGAAGTTCAGCGCGGGGCCGGCCGCGGTGGTGATCCCCTGCGACTGCGGGCTCGTGATCTCCCGTTCGACCTTGTAGAGCCCCGCCCCCCTGATCTCGTCGAGGGTGGCGTTCAACTCAGACCGAAGCTCAGCGGCGTACATACCGCCAGACTATTGCGCTCGCCGCCCCCGAGCCCCGCGCGGCACGACGCGACTCAGGCACCCACTCACGTCAGCCGGGTGGGCGTTCGGCCCGTCGGGCGGCCCCCAACCTCGCAAGCTCGGCCGGGGACCCCGAGCCGCCCGCCCGGCCAGGGGTGGGACGCCCACCCGGCGGGCACAGAATCGAATCTCTGCTACAACCTAAAGCAGAGCGCAGGTAGCTCCAAGTGCCACGGAAGTATGACGCGCCGTCACTCTAGGTCGGAAAGGATATCGTCCTTCAGGGACGATGCGCTTAAGGCCGCTTCCAATGCCGCATCGTACAATTCCTCAAGATCTTCCCTCAACGACTGAGAGCCTATCCGCTGCAACTCAGCCACCTGCACGCCTTTGCCATCTTCACCGGCCGACCACACTTGAAGTCGGTACGCTCCAGTGCGCCCGCCAGCGTTCTTGGCGACATAGTAGGTGAACCGAGGTGAATCTGCCATCAACTCATCTGGATCATCATCTTGCCACGGACCCCACGTTAGGCTCCCACTCAGCGTGCGAGCCCTTAGGCGGGCAATGATCGCACTGAAGTCCTCATCACTTACCAGCACTTGGCATCTCCTCTTCCGCTGATCGCTTGAGTCTCGCCACAAACCTAGTCACATCGGCCACAAGCGGTACCAGCAACTGCGTTAGCGGCTTCGCCGCCCGCCGTAGGTCGTTGACGTCGCCCTTACGAAGTTCGCCAATCACCTTAATCGCCGCCTGGCCCGCATCTGACAACTGCTTGCCGAGTTCGACACCACCAACCCGACCGCCGTCGTGACCCTCAAGAAGCACCGCCGCCTCGGGCGCAATGCGCGCAAAATCGATTACGCGCACCTCTAGCCTTTCTTGCGATCCTGACTTGATAGCTGCGGCGATCTCTTCCTCAAGTCGTTGGATTTGGGGCAGCGTGACCAGCAGGTCATTCGCAAGGAGACGCATCTTCAGGCTTTGGAGTAGGTTCCGAGCCGCGCTAACCTCACCCGCGGCGCGCTTCACCTGCCAGAGCGTCAATGCAAACCCCAATATGGTAAAGATCAACTGCAGAAGCGAGAGAGTATCACTCCTCGCCCAAGTCCAGACGGCCCACCATTCTGAGGAGTCCACGACCCGTAGCTTAGCGTGCCTAGGCGTTTTCTATCGGCATGTCAAGGCGCGACCTGGCTGCATTGGCGATTCGACGAGTGGCCCAGATTGCCGCAGCGCTCCAGCGGTGAACAACTTGATGGTCGAGGCGTTGCCACCCCTCCCGCCGCCCCCCGCGGGGAGCGCTACCCGTTGGATGCGCGGGCTTGTGGCAGAGGGTACCTCGCGTCTCTCTCTCTTCCCCCGGTTCCTTGCCAGGAAGTCGGGCATCGCCGCACTCGGGCCTCCGGGCATGACTCGTGGCGGTCCCGTGGGGACCGCTGGTGAGGTGGATGCTTCCTGGGCTGCCTGGTGACTGCGTGCCGAATCAGCGTCGGAGCGGCACGCGTGCGGGTGACGTTGATGAAGCTCGTTGGCGTTTGGGGGCGCGTCTGGTGCGGGGGCGTGTGGTTCGGGTTCGGGTGTGGGTTCGTGGTGGTGGGGCGGTGG
>JAEWIK010000281.1 GCA_023387135.1 Actinomycetes bacterium
CGCCCGAATCGCGGGCCGAGAACGGCGACTGCCAGCGGGCGGCGAGCAACAGCGCGTCCTGGAAGACGAGACGAAGGTCGGGCGCGGGCTCGATCACCGACTTCTTGATGAGCCCGCCGGTGTGGTGGTCTGCCCAGTCGTCGAGCACCTTCTTGCCAGCTTCAGTGCCGAGGTCGGTGTACCTGATGCCCGCGTCGTACACGTCGGCGAGGGCGCGCAGGAAGTCGTCGTCGACCTTGAAGCCGTCGTCGATGACCACCTGGTCGGCGAGGTGGACGATCGGACGGTCGGGGAGCTCCGCGGCGGTCGCCGCCTTCGGGTCACCGTCCAGGGCGAGCAGTGCGCCCCGCAGTGCCGCGAGGGCGTCCTTGCGGTCCTCGCCGCCCGCGCCCAGCGCCTTCTCCAGCTCGGCGAGGCTCGTGCCGCGGGCGCCCTCGGTCAGCATCGACAGGGCCACCACGAGGCTCGACGGCGAGACGCCGACGTTGCCGTCGCGCGGGGCGAAGGCCAGCAACTCGGTCCCGAGCGCGCGGGACGCCTGGACGACCTTGGGGAGGGACGCCGCGGCGTCGACGGGTACCGTCCGCGCTGCGACGTCGGCGCGGACCGCGCCGACCTGGGCTGTGCCTCCGGCACCGGAGGCACACGACGTCAGCAGGGCAAGGACCGCCAGCAGCGCGAGGCCGGCGCGGAGATGACTCGTCATGCCTCCCACACGCGCGAGCGGTCGGGTTCGTTGCGGCGTGCTCTGCCGAACCGAGGCATCGGGGCGGCGCCTATCGGACGGCGCGCTCGACGTTCCGACCGCGTCAGCGTCCGGCTGCGTAGCCCTGGGCCCCGCGCGGGTTGCCTGCCGCACCCAGCAGCCCTGTCCCCGGGGCGCGGGTGACCGCCGAGAGGCGACCGAGCGTCCAGTCGCCGGCCCGTTCCACGACGTGCCCGCGCGCCTGGAGACCGGCTATCACGTCGTCGCCGAGGCGGGACTCGACGACAGCGCCGGCGGGCGTCCACGTCCGCGGCCAGAACGAACCGGGGGCGGCCGTCGTGTGGAACGCCGGGGCATCGATGGCCTCCTGCGGCGTGTAGCCGCCGACGAGGATGCGGAGCAGCATCAGCAACTGCCACTGGTCCTGCTGGTCGCCGCCCGGTGTGCCGCACGCGATGACCGGCTGTCCGTCGCGCAGGACGAGGGTCGGGGTGAGGGTCGTGCGGGGCCGCCTGCCCGGCTCCAGCCTGGAGGCCGCCGCCTCGTCCAGCCATGCCATCTGCAGGCGGGTGCCGAGGCAGAACCCCAGCCCAGGGATCGTGGGGGACGACTGCAGCCAGCCGCCCGACGGCGTCGCCGAGATCATGTTCCCCCACCTGTCCACGACGTCGATGTGACAGGTGTCGCCACGGGTGACGCCCCTGCCGTCGGTCGGCAGGTCGTCTGCTGGGACGGCGGTCTCCCCCACCGCCGAGGTGGCGCCTGCCATGGGCGAACCCGGGAGCGACCCCGCCAGCGCCCGGGAGGTGTCGTACTGCTCCCGCAGCGGCGGCAGCGTCGGCGTCAGTCCGGGAAGCGCGCCCGGCCGGAACTCCCGAGAGGCTGTCGGACCGATCAACCTCCGGCGCGAGGCCGCGTACTCCTTCGACAACAGGTGGTCGAGGACGTCGGGGTCGAGGGCGTCGCGGTACCAGGTGTCGCGGTCGGCGAGCGCGAGCTTGAGGGCTTCGAGGATCGTGTGGGCGCCGAGCTCGGTGGAAGGGTCGAGCCGGTCGTCGTCGAAGCCGTCGAGGATCGCCAGCGCCTGCAGCAGGACCGGCCCCTGCCCCCACGCAGGGGTCTTGGCGAGGGTGTGACCGCGGAAGTCCAGCGTCACGGCGTCCTCGATCGACGCCGAGAACCCTTCGATGTCGGCCGCCGTCATCACCCCCGCGTGGTCGCCCCCATCGGAGTGCCTGTGCGGAGTCCTGACGAACCGTTCCACCGCCGGGCCGACGAGGTCGCGCCATGCGCGGCGGGCGGCGTCGATCGACTCGCCCCGCGTGGCGTGGGCGCTGGCGGCGTCCGCGAGCCGGATCAGCACGTCCGCGTACTCGGGATTGGTGACGATCTCGCCGGGAGCGGGCGCACGTCCGTCCGGCAGCCAGCGGGCCGCCGATGTCGGCCAGTGGTCGGTGAACAGGCCAGCGACGGCGGTGATGGTCCTGACCGCCGCCGGCAGGATCGGGTGGCCTTCCCGCGCATAGCCAATTGCGTAGCCGAGGACCTCGGGCAACGACCAGGTGCCGTAGTCGCGCAGCAGCAGGAGCCACGCGTCGACCGCTGCCGGGATGGTCGCGGCGAGCGCCCCCGAGCCCGGGACGAGATCGAGGCCGAGCGAGGTGTAGTGCTCGATCGTCGCGCCGGCGGGCGCGGGGCCGTGCCCTGCCAGCACCCGCGGACGTCCCGGCTCTCCGGCCGTCACGAACACTGCCGGCACGTCGCCGCCCGGGCCGTTGAGGTGGGGCTCGACGACGTGCAGCACGAAGGCGCCCGCCACGACGGCGTCGAAGGCGTTCCCTCCCCGTTCCAGCACCGACTGCGCGGAGGCCGTCGCCAGCCAGTGGGTCGAGGCCGCCATCCCGAACGTCCCCGCCAGGTCGGGGCGGCTGAGGAACTGCTCGGGCGGGGTGAACGCGCTGTTGGCCATGCCCAGCATGCTAAGGCCGCCGCGACAGGCCCGGACGCGAGCTGGGCCCCGGTTTCGCGCTGGACCCGTCCGGCCCGGTAATCTGGTCCCCGGCCCCACCACAGGCCAAGGCCCCATAGCTCAGGGGATAGAGCAGAGGTTTCCTAAACCTTGTGTCGCAAGTTCGAATCTTGCTGGGGTCGCCATCGATGTCCACCCGCGTCTCCGCCACGAGCGAGCGCTGGCCGATCCCCCTCGTTCGTCGGCGGAGTCAGGCCGTTCGGCGGGCCGTCAGGGTGTGGGGGCCGGCTCCCAGGGGGAGGGAGGGGACCGCGTCCGGCGAGGGGGCGGTGAGGGTCCAGCCTCGGGGGAGGTCGAGGTCGGCGCGGGTGCCTTGCGGGATCGTCAGGTCGATGACTGCTTGGTCGTCGTGGCGGGTCCAGGACGCCGCCAGGGGGCCGCGGACCGTGTCGAGGGTCGCCGCGGCGCGGCCGAGGCTCAGGCCGAGCGGCGGCCTGACCACCACCCGCGACAGGCCGATCGCGTCGTCGGGGACCTGGATGCCTGCGAGCCTGCGGTAGAACCAGGCACCGACGGAGGCGTACATGGGGTGGTTGTGGGAGTTCATGCCCCCGCCGGTCGCGTACTCCCAGCGCTCCCAGATCGTGGTCGCGCCGTTGGCGAGCATGTAGCCCCAACTCGGGTAGTCGGTCCGGGTGACCACGGCCAAGGCGAGCTCGCCGTGGCCGTGCTCGACGAGCGTCTCCAGGACGTACCTGGTGCACAGGTTCCCGGTCGTCAGATGGTTGTCGTGGGCGCGGATGTCGGCCACCAGGGCGGCGACAGTCTCCTCGACGTGAGCCGGCGGCACCAGGCCGAACTCCAGGGCGACGGCGTTGCAGGCCTGGTTCCCCGAGCCGTAGCCGACGCCCTCGTTGTAGAAGGCGGCGTGGAACACGGCGGCTGTGGACGCCACGCGTGCTGCGAGATCCGCCGCCTCGGCCTCGCGTCCGAGGACCGTCGCGAGCCGCTGCACCAGCACGCCCGTCAGGTAGTAGTGGGCGGTCGAGATGAGCTCGCCCGGCGTATGCGCCGCCACCGCCGAGATGCCGTCCGCGCTGGTGAGCGCCTCCCCGGCGGGCGGAGCCCAGTCCCCGTAGTAGCTGTACGAGACGATCCCGGCCTCGGCCCTGCTCGTCAGGTAGTCGTACCAGCGCCGGATCGACTCGTAGTGGGTCTCGGCGGTCCGGAGATCACCGTGGTGGGTCACCAGCAGCCACGGGATGAGCGCGAAACAGACCGACACCGGGTCCGCGGGGCGTGCCCCGAAGTGGTACGGGGCGGTGTCGGCGATCGCGCCGGCGTCGTCCTGGGTGTCGGCGATGTCCTGCACCCACTTGGGGAGGAACCGTGCCGTGTCGAAGGTGTGGACGAGCTCCTCGCTGCGGGCGGCCAGGTCGTTCAGCCAGCCCATGCGCTCGTTGCGCTGCGGGCAGTCGGTGGGCACCCCGTGCACGTTCGACACCTCGGTCCAGTGCACAGCCTTGCTGATCGCGTTGACCAGTTCGTTGTCGCTCTCGAACCCGCCACGAACCTGCATCGCCGAGCGGACGACCCGCACCTCGACGTCGCAGGCGTCCAGCTCGCCTGGATAGCCCTCGATCTGGACGTAGCGGAACCCGTGGTAGGTGAAGGCGGGCTCCCACCGCTGCCGGCCCCGCCCGTTGAGGATCAGGGTGTCGCAGGCGCGCGCCGACCGCAGGTTGCCCTGGTCGACGAACCCGTCGGCGGTGAGGGACTCGGCGTAGCGGAGGGTGATCGTCGTGCCCGACGGGCCGTCCGCAGACAGCCTCAGCCACCCCGCGAGGTTCTGCCCCGTGTCGACGACGCAGACCCCGGGCGCCCGCCTGGTGACCGACGCGACCCGCAGGGTGTCGACCACCTCGATGGGTTCCTGCGGACGGGCCTCGAGCACGCCGCCCGGGGCCTCCACCCGCATCGCGTGGAACAGCTCACGCATCGGCGCCGCGGTGAACGGCGGGTCGGCGAGCGTCCAGTGCTGGTTCTCGAGCCGGCTGTCGTACGTCTCGCCGTCGTAGATGCTGTCCTCGACGATCGGCCCGCGGAACGCCATCCAGCCGTCGATGTCGAAGTGGTTGCCCGTGGCGATCACCACCGTGCTGCCGTCAGTGAGAGTGACCTCGAGCTGGGCCAGCAGCTTCTGGGTGCCCGACCACCCGTGGCCGAGGACCCCGCCGAGGACGTTGCCGCCGGCCTTCAGCAGGGCGGTGACGTCATGCGTGGCGTACTGCACCCGCTTGCCGGTGTCGGTCGGTGCGGGGTCCAGGACGGCGCCGCCCACCTTCTGCCCGTTGAGGTAGGCCTCGTACCAGCCCAGCCCCGTGACATAGAGCCTCGCGCTGGCGGGTGCGGCGTCCAGGGTGAAGGGCCGCCGCAGGTACAGCGCGCCTCCGCTCGAACTGCCTGCGTGCCCCAGCCATTCGGCCACCCAGTCGGTGCTCTCCAGCAGCGCGAGTTCGAACCAGTCGGGTTCCGAGAACGGCCCCGGGCGTCCCAGGTCGTCCCAGAGCCTCACCTTCCACCACGCGCGCTGGCGACTGTGCAACGCGGAACCGTCGTACTCGACGAGAGGAGCCTGCGAGGCGACGCGGCGTCCGGAGTCCCACAGGTCCCCGACGTTCGCCTCCAGCAACTGGGCGGTGCTCGCCACCAGGACCTGGTAGCCGGTGACTGCCCTACCGGCCTCGGGAGACGACGCCTGCCAGGACAGCCGCGGTCGAGCCGTCCCCAGGCCCAGCGCATGCTCGACGAACTCGCACCGGAGCCTGGCTGCTGCAAACATTGTCGGTTCCTTCACTCGGACGTCGGTGTCGCATGCCCGCCGCCATCGGATCGGAGAACACCTGCGGGACTCTAGCCACGCTCACGGCCCGGAATCGATGGCTCTGGCCGATTGCGGCAGCCCTCTGTCCGATACCGGCCAATCACGCAGAGCGTCCGAAACCCCGTCCCTATGGTTGGGCGTACGCCGTGGCGGGACAGTGTCCGAGGAGGGCCTCCGAGCCGTCACGAAATCCGAGACCAAAGGATGACAATGCAGTCAGTTCGTCACTCCTGGCGGCGATGGGCCGCCGTCGCCGCATCCGCCGCGACAGTTACCGCCATGTTGGCCGCGTGCAGCGGCACCCCGGCCACCTCCACCCCACCGGCTCCCGACGCCAGCCCCGGCCAGACCGCCGGCGGCGATCCGCTGGACGGCAGTGCCATCACCATCGGCACCTACTCCCCGCTCGCACCTCAGTACGAGGCCTGGGCGGCCGCGTACATGAAGGAGTTCCCGAACCGCAAGGTCGAGATCCTTCCGGTGAGCGAGGACATCACCAAGTACCAGCAGATCCTCGCCACCCAGCGCATCAGCAACACGATGCCCGACCTGATCTTCAACGTCGACTTCCTCGCCAACGTCTTCGCGCAGGACGATCTCGTCATCGACCTCGCCCCGATGCTCGCGGAGGGCAAGGACGGGCTGAAGACCGACAGCTTCGTCCCGCAGTTCCTCGGGCAGTACCGTCCGCTGGACGCCCCGGACAAGGTCACCGGCCTCCCGGTCAGCGCCGACTCGACGGCGCTGTTCTGGAACAAGACGCTGTTCGACAAGGCGGGCGTGAAGGAGTACCCGACCGAGAACTGGACGTGGGACGACTACGTGCGGGTCGCCAAGGAGATCCAGAAGAAGTCGGACGGCGCGATCTTCGGTGCCACTCCCCCGGCCGAGGACGGCGGTTCGATCTCCTACTGGGGACCTGTCCTGCTGGCCTCCGGGGCGAAGGTCTACGACCCCGCCACCAACACCGTCGACATCAACTCCCCGGCCGCGATCGAGGGCTGGAAGAAGATGTTCGAGTTCTACCCCGACGGCGTGCCGCCCTACAGCGCCGGCGGCGGCGGCGCGTGGGACATCGGCTCGGGCAAGATGGCCATGGGCATCGGTTCGACGGCCCTCGTCTCCGCCACCCGTGAGAGCCTGAAGGACTACGAGTGGGACGTCACCCGGGTTCCGTCCATCAACGGCAAGCACCCGTCTGGCGGCGGCTCGTACGCCTTCTCCATCTCGGCCACCTCGAAGAACGTCGACGCGGCGTGGGCCTTCCTCGCCTGGTTCTACGATCCCGCCAAGGGTTCCCTGGTCGCGCAGAGCGCCGAGGGCGGCAACACGATCCCGCCGACGCTGAGCGGGCTCGAGGGTGGCGCGTGGTCGGAGTCGTCGGTGCCTGCCAACATCAAGGTGTTCGCACAGACCGCCCAGGACGCCCAGTTGATGGTCGCGATGCCCGGCAGCACGCAGAACGTGATGACCGAAGCCACCAAGCAGGCCTTCCAGGAGGTCCTGCTCAACGGGGCCGACATCCAGGCTGCCTTCGACAAGGCGGCCGAGACCACCAACGCGGCACTGGCCGAAGAAGCGAAGAAGTAACCGTGTGACACGCTCGGGTGAGGGGGACTCCCTCTCACCCGAGCGCACCTGTGAGGAGACGGCAGTGACGCTGACGAGCGATCAGGAGCTACGAGAGGCCGGGCCGGGAGAACCCGCCCGGTCCGCGGCGCGGACACGCCAACGACGGCGTGACGAACTCGCCGCCTGGACGTTCCTGGCGCCGGGACTGATCGCGTTCGCGGTCTTCGTCGTCCTTCCGGCGATCGGCGCCCTCCTGCTGTCGTTCACCGACTGGCGGCTGTTCGACGACCCGACGTTCGTGGGCGCCAAGCACCTCCTGCGGCTGTTCGGGGACCAGGCGATGTGGCAGTCGCTCGGCGTCACCGTCATCTTCCTGCTCCTGGGCGTCGTCCCCACCACGCTGGCCGGCTTCATGCTGGCGGTCGTCGCCAGTTCGCCGCTGCGGGGCGCGGGAGTGCTGCGGGTGCTCTACTTCAGCCCGATGGTCGCCTCCAGCGCCATCACGTCAGTCCTGTGGTCGAACCTGTACAAGCCGAAGCTGGGGTTCTTCGCCCAGTTCCTCGGGACGTTCGGCATCGACTCCCCCAACTGGCTGTCGGCGCCCGGGATCGCCCGTCCGGCGCTCGCCATCGTGCTCATCTGGAGCGCCCTGCCGGTGGTCATCATCCTGTACATCGCCGCCATCCAGAAGGTGCCCTCGGACATCTACGCGGCCGCGGCGGTGGACGGGGCGGGCAAGTGGCGGCAGCTGTGGAGCATGACCTGGCCGCTCGTGATGCCGACGACCCTCACCATCGCGGTGCTGATGTTCATCACGTTCCTGGGAGCACCCCTGGAGTACGCGCTGCTGATGACCGACGGCGGCCCGCTCTCGGAGACCCAGACCCTCGGCCTGTACGCGTTCAAGATGGCGTTCGAGCGCCGCGACATGGGGTACGCGAGCGCGCTGGCCCTGTGGCAGCTCGTCCTCATCGGTGTCGCGTTCCTCGTCGGTCGTGGGGCCACCAAGCTGACAAGGAGCATCCGATGACGACGAGCAGCGCCGGCTACAAGACCTTCAGGTACGCCATCATCGCGTTCTGCGGCCTCATCATGGCCTTCCCGCTCTTCTACATGGTGTCGCGGTCGTTCATGACGGCTGCCGAGGTGGAGGCGATGCCTCCCAGGCTGCTGCCGAGCGGACTGCTGTGGGAGAACTACACCGAGGCGCTGAAGTTCCTCACGCCCCCGGTCATGCTCAACTCGCTGTTCGTGTCGTTCGCCATCGTCATCATGCAACTCGTCCTCGCGCTGCCCGCGGCGTTCGCGCTGTCGAAGATCCCGTTCCGCTGGACGGGCCTCATCATGGGCATCCTGGTCGTCCCGATGTTCATCCCGGCGAGCTTCACGCTCATCCCGACCTTCGTCGTCGCCTTCAAGCTCGGCATGCTCAACACGTACGCGGGCCTGATCGTCCCGATCGGCGCCACCATCTCGGTCGGCGTGCTGATCTTCAGGCAGTTCTTCGCGTCCCTTCCGACGGGGCTGGTCGAGGCCGCGCGCATCGACGGTGCCGGCTGGTTCCGCGTCTTCTGGTCGGTCACGCTCCCGCTCGCGGCGCCCATCATCACCACGTTCTCGGTGGTCACGTTCATCACGGCCTGGAACCTCTACCTGTGGCCGCAGGTGATCGCCACCGATCCGGCTCTCGCGGTGATCAATGTGGCGCTCGCCCCGATCGCCGGCGGTTCGGCCTACAGGTACGTCTCGCCGGCGATCGGGCTGGCGGGCGCCACCATCGGCGTGCTGCCGGCGCTAGTGCTCTTCCTCGTCGGCCAGAAGTGGCTGGTACGAGGGATCACGGCGGGCACCGGGCTGGAATGAGCCCTAGCGGGACCGCGGATCGCTGGAGTTCCTGACGATCAGTTCGGGCTGCAGGATGACCTGCCGGTGGACGTGCGACTCCTCGCCCGAGGTGTGTTCCAGCAGCAGCCTCGTGGCCTGCTGCCCCAGTTCGTCGACGGGCTGGCGTACCGACGTCAGCGGCACCACCCAGTCGGCGGCGAAGTCGATGTCGTCGTAGCCGACGAGCGCGACGTCCTCGGGGATGCGCACCCCGGCGCGCGCGAGCCCCCGGTAGACGCCGAAGGCCATCATGTCGTTGCCGCAGAAGATGCCGGTGGGCAGGCCGCTCTCCAGCAGGCGCTCGGCCGCCAGCATCCCGTCCTGGATGCCGATGCCGGGCAGCGCGAGCTCGACCAGGCTGACGGACGGGTCGAGGCCCGCCTCGACGATCGTCTCCCTGGCGCCCCGGACGCGCTGGGCCATCTGCTGCAGGCCCGCCGGACCGCCCACGAAGGCGAGTCGCTCATGGCCGAGGTCGAGCAGGTGGCGCACCGCCAGGCCCGATCCGTGCATGTTGTCGACAGCGACCGAGCAGTCCTCGGGCGAGGAGGCGAAGTCGAGGAAGACCACCGGCAACCGGCGGGCCGCCAGCGCCTGCCTGTCGAGGTTGTCACTCGCGCTCGGGGACAACAGCACGCCACGGACGCGTTCGGCGGCCAGGACGTCGAGCATCGCGCCCTCGCGCTCGGGTGACCCGTCGGAGTTGCCGAGGATGAGGACGTGTCCGGCTTCGGCGGCGGCGCGTTCGACCGCCCGCGCGACCGCCATGAACAGCGGGCTCGCGATGTCCATGACCACCAGGCCGAGCACCTGGCTCGACACGCCGACGAGCATCCGCGCCTGTTGGTTCGGGACGAAGCCGAGTTCGCGGATCGCACGTTCCACCGCCTCACGGGTGTTGCGACGCACGATCTCCGGGCGGTTGATGGTGTTGGACACGGTGCCGATCGACACGCCGGCCAGCGCGGCCACGTCCTCCATCTTCACCCGGGCATCGTCGCCGAGCGCTCGCACGGTGCGAGGCGTCCCTACGGCGAGCGCGTCGCCTTGGCCTGTCATGTCCGAACCCACTTCCTCAGCCATAGCGTATGTGCGCCCACTCTTGCCGAACATCGGTCCCGTCGGCGCCGGATGTCCGGAACCGGTCACCACCTTCCATCGATTCGGCTCTTGCCGATCGTCCCGACGAAGCCTATTGTTTGAAGCGCTTCAACTCTTGAAGCGCTTCAATTCGGCGTCGTGGCCGTGAGAGGAGACCGAGATGTCTGCATCCGCAGCTCCGATCGGCGTCCACAGCGCGCCCTATCGACTGCACGTCGTCCCCGAGCCGCACGATTCCCGCAGGCTGTCCCGTGACGACCTGCGCCTGTTGGCGGTGATCGCCACCGGCCTCCCGATCGCCTCGGTCGCCGGACGCCTCGAGATCAGCGACCGCACCGTCCGCCGTCGGGTGCATCTGATCTGCGACACCCTCGGGGTGAAGTCCATGATCGAGGCAGTCGCCTGGGCCGCCCGCCGCGGGCTGATCTGAGAATCGAGGAGACTGGCCATGGCGATGTCTGACAGGTGGGTGGTGTCCTGGACGGCATCCTGCAGCGGCTTCCAGGGTGGGCTCAGCGGCCCTGAGTCGACAGTCCGCCAGACCATGAGGCTCTCCGCGGGCGGTCGTGCCCTCAGGCTGCGCTTCGTGAACCCGCACACCTACTCACCCCTCGTCTTCGACGCGGTGACTGTCGCGCTGTCGGACGGACGCGGTGCAGGCCTGGCCT